>NZ_AXCB01000044.1:0-947 GCF_000475375.1 Marinobacter sp. EVN1 | reverse complement strand
GTCCTGCAGTTCCACTTTGGCGCCGGGGGTGAAGTCCGGGCGGTTGCTTTTGCCGTTGGCCATGGATGCGTCGTTTCTAAGGGCATCCAGTTTGTTCTGGGTGAACGGCTGGCCGCTGGCGTCGGCTTTGTAGCGGCCGGGGTAGTCGTAGTGCTGGTAGTCTTCCCGGTGGTTCGCGTCGGCAGCGCTGTGTTCATGCATCAGGGCGTAGGCGGGGTTCTTGAAGGTGTAGTCCTTCATGGCCACGGAGGCGGCTTTGACCCGTTCTTCGTAGGCAAACTGGAACACGCAGGCCTGTTGGGTGCTGCCGCCGGCTTTGGTGTTACAGGTGACCGGGTCCAGTTTCGGGGCGTCGCCGTGGTGGTCGGCAAGAATCAGTGCCGGTTGTTCTTCGCCATCCACGCTGCCGTGCTGGTAGCGGTAGTGCCAGCCTTCTTCGGCGGCCAGGCGTTCCAGGAACTGCAGGTCGGTTTCCCGGTGCTGGACGCAGTATTCCCGTTCTTCCGGTGGGCGTTTGAAGTCGAAGATGGAATCCACAATGCCCCGCTCTTCGAGCAGGGTGCGCACGATGGCGTCGGTGGTCTGGGTCTGGAAGATGCGGCTGTTGTGCATCAGGCCCAGGCGCCACAGGGGCGGCTGGATGACCACTTCGTAGCGGGTGCGTCGGTGGCCGGTTTCGCCCCGCATAAATTCGTTCACCACGCCGGTGAACCGGCGCAGGGGCTGGCCATCCTGCCACACCACCAGGTCTACCGGCTGTTCCAGTACATCGGCGGCGGCCACATCCGGGTCGGTGCTGGCCAGTTGCAACCGGCCATGGAACAGATCAGACAGCCGTTCGGTCAGCGCGAAGCCGACAACGACAAAGTGGTCCGAGGGGAATTCGCCTACACGGGCGGTGAACTGCAATCCGCTTGCCTGGGGCATGACTTCGATCCCTGAAGATT
>NZ_AXCB01000043.1:0-981 GCF_000475375.1 Marinobacter sp. EVN1 | reverse complement strand
CGCTTTCGTTGGCCTTAGAAGATTCAGCCGCTCTGACGGATTCAGCGCTGGCGTCTTCTGTCCGCTGCAAGGAAGCACCCAGGCCCAGGTTTTCCAGTTTGCTGGTAATAGGACCGGTTTCTCCATGGTGGATAATTTCCAATGTACGACCCGATAAATCGAATGACAGCGACTGAATGTTTTCAACGCCAGTCAGTGCCATTCGAATCATTCGCTCTTCCGAGGGACAATCCATTTTTGGTATTTTGTAGGTGCTTAGCTGGCTACCTGTTTCGGCGGTGGCGCGTCCCTGAAACTTGTCATCTACGACAGAGTCTTCACTACCACACTGCCCATTGCAGGGTTTGCTCATTTTCTCGGCTCCGGTTTTCGTACAAATGATGCAATTTAAAACCCTGTAGCCACTACAGGGTCAATAACTAATCTACACTAGTAGTCGTCAAAATCGGCGTTTGTCTGGATAAAGATCTACAATGATAAGTGCGATGGTGTGGACGTCTAATTTTATTTCGAGGGTAAACTTTATGATTTCATTTAAAGGACTTACAGCAACCGCTGCGTTGTTGGTTTTTCCTGCATTCGTGCTAGCGCATGGTGATCAAGGCTCATGGCAAGGGCATGGTCCTGGCATGATGATGGATCAGGAGCAAATGCAACAGATGCACCAGAACTGGTCTCACATGAACCAGCTGATGCAACGCATTCCTGATGAAGCTTCACCGCAAGAACGGCAACGATTGATGCGAGAACACAGGGAGGCGATGCAAGAGCAAATGGGTTTTATGCATCACGGTATGATGGGCCCCGGCATGATGCGTGGACAAAACGGCATGATGGGAGGTCAGCACATGATGAACGGCGGCGGTAAATCAAAGAATGGTGGTAGTCTGTCTAACGAGCAACAAATTCAGATGATGCAGGAGCGCATGGATCAAATGCAGCTGATGATGGAGCAAATGCTGCAATACCAGCAAAATCTAA
>NZ_AXCB01000042.1:0-1193 GCF_000475375.1 Marinobacter sp. EVN1 | reverse complement strand
CAGTTATTCAGACCTTCCTTAAAGAGAACGACGATGGAATTCATACAGAAGAAAAAATCAAACAAGCATACATTTACGCTGCATGATGATTACTTTAATTTTGCATATGAGGATAGGTCAGGCTCTGGTGATGCAGATATATACTATGCTGATTTCCCGCAGAAATCATCAGTTCAAATTGAGCAAAATGAATGGCTCAGGAATGTAGGTTATCTTTGGATAGCGCTGGGCATATTCCAACTTGGCTATGCCGTTTATTCCGAGGCTTCATTGTCAGGAAAAGGTTTTTGGATACTTATTGGCCTGGTATGCGTAGCCTGGGCATATTTCTCTAAAGTGAAATACACAGTATTTCGGGCTGAACGTGGAAATATATTTGTCATTCAGGATAAAAATCACGATCGGATAGTTGATGAATTAAACACAAGAAGAAAGTCCCAAATTTTAAAATTATATGGTGAAGTGAACCCGGAAAACGACCTGGAAAGCGAGATTCAAAAGTTTAGGTGGCTCGAGCAGCAAAAAATAATAAGCAAAGAAGAGTGCGAGCAAAAAATTGCTCAGGTGGAGCTGCTTAAAATGGATGATTTTGAGTTGCCAAGGGAGAGATTGAATTAATGCCCGGAAAATTCTTCTATGGGTGCATCTACACTGCCCCAGAGCACGGCGTTTTACATATGAAGTAGTCGCAGAAAATGACAAAGAGTCGTGGCCAAGGTGGGCCAATTAAATCGAGCTGAATCAGCCACTTTGTAACCCTGCTCTTCTCGCCATTAAATGGCGAGAAGAGCAGGGCAAACCATTTTGGCACTGGGTTTTGTTTATTCGAGAAAATGGCGAGGCAAAGGTCCTGGATTCCAAAAAGGCATTGAAATCAAACGTTCGCCGGGATTTCGGGCGCATTAAACCCAAGTGGTACATCGAGGTTACCAATTAACAAGACGCAGCGGTTCTCGGCCCATGGCCACTGGATGCCCTTTACCTGGCTTCCCATACGCCACTTCAAGGCTGCCTCTATGATTCGCCGCTCTGTGCGCGCCCATACCACACCGTTATATAATTGGAGTAACATGGAAAAACTAGCGCATGAAATATGGATATTTGATGGTGAACCCGTTCAGTTCTTAGGGAAGGTCTGAATAACTGCTGATATTTGCCCATCTTGGGTTTAAACGGCAAAAAATCGAAGATTC
>NZ_AXCB01000041.1:0-579 GCF_000475375.1 Marinobacter sp. EVN1 | reverse complement strand
CCAACCATGCTTCATCAAACCAATCCACTGTCGGTAAGGGGTATTTCTCAATAACTTTTTGGTATTTGAACCCGCTTTCTCCAAGCAAGTGCTCAGCAATTTCACGAGACGCATGAACTGATGAATACAATGCCGACCTAGCCATGCTTGGAGTAGCCAAGGCTGATTCTTTATGTATTGTTGCGTTACGTCGATCTGCTAACTTCAACGCAGATTTGAGCGCCCGTGAATCCTTGTCGAATTCAGCATCGACGAGAACGACTGGCCAGTTCTCAAATGCTTTTCGAAAGTGGGCTCGATCAAAGCTCTTTTCGATGTTTGGAAACTTTCCTGGGGAACCCGTAGTCAGAGTTTTTACTGACTGAAAAAATATTACCTCTACCAAGTGGTGAGCACTGAGCAGAACCATTTGTGACAACGCTCCATGCCTTGGCAACACTTGGAATTGATGTTCTGGTAACTCCTCAGTTACCAACCAATGCGCCCCGACGTACATCTCTGACCAAGAGTCCAAACTAACCCAGCCGAGGGAATGCGATTTCACGAAACTTTCGGTCATACGAAACACTTAACGCCTGC
>NZ_AXCB01000040.1:0-1209 GCF_000475375.1 Marinobacter sp. EVN1 | reverse complement strand
GGTTTGATGAAGCATGGTTGGAGGATGAACCGCCAAAAACTTAACCAGGTGGTCAACGGGACGCCAACTGCGCTCCGCTCCGCTAGCGCCCATTACCACTCGCGTTATGAGCCAATCGTCCAAAATCATAAGTAGGTCTATGGAACTCGAGTACGACATCAGAAGAACGATCATCCTTGGTGCTTACATGGATCATTGGGGGATGCCCAAGACTCGAAATCTTCTGACTCGTGATACTAGGCGAGTAGAGCTCTACTCCTTCCCTCCGCTGCCTAATGACAATGTTCATCGTTTTGCGACGATCGGGTTATCGTCTTGCGTTTTCAAGGACGGACGAAGCTGTGACGCGGAATTGTTGCTAACGTTGCCAGACGTTGTAGCCAGCGAACAGCCAGATACCATCATCAACTATATTTTCGATATAGCCGCCTACGTCCTTGAGAGCTTAGGGCGTTCTCCAAAAAGTGAAGATCTGGTACCAGAAAACCAATTGGCACCTGAGGGATGGCCTAAAGCTATTTTGTTTGATGAGCCTCGAGGAGAGCCTGAGTCTCTAGAGTGTTTTCACGTGGGAGCACAACACGTAAACCTTTTATGGTTGGTCCCGATCTTTGGTTCTGAATATTCGCTTATTAAGACGGAAGGGGTGGCAGCTTTTGACCGTGCAACCGAAAAGCTGGAATTTAGTTTGGTTGAGGTCAGGCGCTTACCATGTGCCTGAATACTCATAACCAGCGCAGGCAAGGGACGCTCCTGACTTCGCGCCCCTGCTGCAAGCGTTAGCTGGTAGTACCTTGATCTTTTTTGGCGGCTGGGTGCCATCGGGCCTTGGCCGAAAGCAGGCAGTAAATCGGTAAGGTAGGTGTTTTGCCAAGGCCGTCGGAATCCGTGGCCAAATTGGCAGCTCAATCTCCCATCGGTGTTGATATAGAAGTTGGTGCTCGCCTTGTGGGGTCGTTCACCGAAAATAGGGTCTGGACTGGCTACTCTGAAGTTCTGGTTCATTCACCGCATCGTTGGCGGTGTTTTCAATCACAGTGCACCGGCGTAATTCGGTGCCAGGGCAGCGGAGCAGGCGGTCATGTTGGTTGCCGGGTATCAGGCCTCACGGTTACCCCAGCTAACAAGGCCATCAAATTCGCTCCCTTCGGTCGCCGGACGCCCTAGTCAGGGCGCCGTTTATGGCTGGCGTTAGGTGTAAGGGAATAT
>NZ_AXCB01000039.1:0-12927 GCF_000475375.1 Marinobacter sp. EVN1 | reverse complement strand
ACTTATTCAGAGCCTCCCTAGGCAAGAAAAAGGCGATCTCGTTGACACACTGACCTTTTCTATAAGAGAAATCCTAAGAAACGTTGTCGAACATTCAGGCTCTGAAATTATTGAGTACTGCGCACAATATTGGCCGTCAAAAAATTTAGTCGAACTAGCAGTCCTCGACACCGGATATGGGATTATGCAGGGCCTGTCTTCAAATCCACATTTGAATATAAAGGATGAAAGAGATGCTTTGCATCTGGCCCTATTGCCAGGTGTTTCTGGGAAAATGTATAAGGGTGTTAAGAAAAGAAAAAATGATGAATGGCAAAATTCGGGTTTCGGGCTTTATATGACTAGCCGAATTTGCAGGAACGGCGGTGATTTTTTCGTAGTAAGTAACGATAAGAGTGTTTTTCTGGATCAGAATTCCAAGAAGGATCTGGAGTGCAAGTATAAAGGTGTTGCGTTAAGACTCCGCATCAATACGGCTAAAATATCAAACTATAGCGATATGTTAGCTAAATACCGAGAAGAGGGCTTTGCGGCGGCTAAAAAGTTTTCTGGTCACGATGCGATAGAACCATCAGTCGCTTCAACCATGTTGGCGAGAGATTTTCAGGAAACTTAACAAGGCCAGCCACGGCGACGGTTACTGCATCGCAGCTGCGCCTCCATTCCTTAACCGAGCGTGCGGAGCGGCGTTATCGCACCATCTGAATGTTCGCTTTGCGACCAGGCCGAGCCTAAACAAAAGCGAACGTCCGCAATGCTGCGAATTTCTCATTTTATTCACCCTTAAATGGTTAGGATGCCAGTTTTCATAATCCAATTAGGCGATCAGATGGCGTTATAATCGAAGCAGGAGATAATAATTTCGGTTACATTGGGCGGCTCTATGAACACAGGAAGCGAATCAGAAATGCCGCTTAGGATCTGAAGCTATCCGCCGTTATAAAAACCCCCGTTTTCTTTTACGGTTTTTGACGCACGGCTTATACAGTCGGGGATAATTTTATGTGATTTTGCTCAATGGAGTTATCCAGTATCTACTTCGAAATCACCCATTCAAACCGACTTATCACTTAAACTCGCACACAAAAAGCATCCTGCATGGGACCGGGGGATACCGGAAAGTAATGCCACACTGACGAAAGGCTCGTTTTATCTCTCTCGGTGCCATGATGCAAACCAGTCTTGGTGAGATTTAGCTAGTTTTTTTAGCCAATCGATAGTTGCATAGACTCCGTCTGGGAGCGGCCTCACTTCCGGAACCAACAAGTTGTATCTCATTCTGCCGGGTATGTCAGGGCCACATGGGCGAATGAGCTTTCCTTCCTTGATCAAGTGGGCACTACTGACGTCATCTCCAATTGCCACACCAAGTCCGTCCGCAGCGGCATACATGCAAAGGTAGGTGCGATGGTACGTAATGCTTTTCTTGCACTGAGCCAAACTGTACCCGTGGGACACCAACGCATTATCCCACCAATGAATGCCCCGGTCGTGGATCAATCGATGATCGAGACAATCTCCAATGTCTTTTATGGATTCCGCCGATTCGATGAGAGAGGGACTGCAGACCGGAAATGCCGTGTACTGAAGAAATGTCTCTGTTTGGAAGCCGGGAACGTAGACCTGCCCCCAAGTGATTGCTAGGTCCGCGTCCGACGCAAACATCTTTTGTGGCTCGGGATGGACTCTGATGTCCAGTGACACACCTAGATCATCCAAATCACTACTTTGCATGAGCGGCCTTAGCCACAGCTCTGCCAAATCCGAGTCTACGTCAATGACAACCTGTGGGGAGGCAGATCTTTGAACGGTTCCGGTATCCAAGGCTATCGAGAGCAACGCTTGCTCCACCATTTTAGCGTAACGGCGCCCAGCAATTGTTAACTCAACCTTTCGGTGGCCTCGGGAGAAGAGACGGGTGTTCAGCTGCTCCTCCAACAGTCGTATCTGTCTACTAATCGCTGCCTGCGTTACGCAAAGTTCAGCCGCGGCCTCGGTGAAACTCTGGTGGCGAGCCGCGGCGTCAAAGGCTTTTACCGCGTTTAGATTCGGAAGTTTTCGAGGCATTACGCATTACTCCTAGTTATGCTAACTGTCAAAAAAAGTTGATTGAACGACCATCAACCGCTCCGTATTCTCAGGTCTCAATGTAGCGCATGGAGGAACACCCGTGAAATTTCAGGAAAATAGCGAGCTACTTCAGTCCAACGCCTTCATTGATTCCTCTGGAACAGGATCGAATTCAGGCATCAGAAAAACTTGTAGCAAAACGGTCATTCTCGGTGTAGCAGAAAGTGACGCCCACGTGGTCGCGAATAAGCTTATCGAGGCACGCCTCGAGGCTTCTGGGTACGAAGTCGTCAACCTGGGTGCCTGCACGCCTCTATCCGAATTCGGCCAGGCTTACGAAAATCACCCGGAATCCGTAGCCATTCTTATTGGCACCCTTAACGGACATGCGTTGCAGGATCTCAGCGATCTGTTGTGGATGAAACAGAAATTCGCAGTGAATTGCCCTGTGATCGTAGGAGGCAAACTAGGTCTGAGTCCCGGAAAGGCTCAGCGCGTAGGCCAAACCCTTCTAAACAGAGGGGTCGATGCGCTCATCAATGATATTGAGGATGTCCTCAGCTATATACAGCAAGGACAATATGGCCTAGCAAAAACGGGATAACGCAAACCAATTACTCACGGATAAGAGACTATGTCTATGGACGCGACATCAATTATCAAATTTGGGGGCAGCTCGTTTCTCAATTTCCACGATTACTCGAAAATAGCTCTCTTCCTTTCGGAATGTGTTCGTTCGTATCCGGGTTCAAAATACATTGTTGTTGTGAGCGCAATGTCTGGAACAACCGGAAGGTTAAAGGAGGCCATAGACAGTATCGATCCTAACGCGCCGAAAAGAGTGCACGACGGTACCTTGGCTACAGGAGAAATCATTAGCGCGCACTTTCTTGAAGCAGCCACCTCACGGCTTGGCATCAGATGCTGCTCACTCAATGCGCTGAATCTTGGCCTCAAGACAAACTCAGAATTCGGGTCCGCCGATTGCACTGAATTCGACCTCACGAATATCAGTAGGAAGCTTGCATACAACGATGTGATTGTCGTCGCCGGAGGTCAGGGGGTAAACGAGGAGCAGTCCATCACCATGCTGGGCCGCAACAGTTCTGACTACACCGCCTTACTTTTGGCTTCCGCTGTGGGCGCAACACACTGCACCATCGTCTCAGATGTTCCTGGCGTCATGAGTGCGGATCCATATTTATTGCCACAAGCCAGAACAATCAAAAGTATTGGCTTTCGCACAATGGCAGGTGTTGCCGAATCTGGCGCAAAGGTACTGTACGGAAAAGCCGTATCTCATGCGGAGAAATTTGGAATAGAAATCCGATGCGGTCGTTTTGAGAATGGAGAGATCAATATTTATACAACGATCGGAAAGGAGTCCCCGGCTTCGATTGTTGTGGTGTCTAAGGCGGTGACTATCATTTCCACTGAGTCGAAGAGCGATTTTGATAACGCGCTCGAATGGCTGGAATTAAAAAACCAAAGTCCTCTTATCATTGATAATAAGGAAAAAAGAGAAATTGCTTTTGTTGGAGGCGACCGTTCATCGCTTGGCAAGTTGGAACTATTATTTAAAGATGCATATAGCATAACAGACAACGCCTATTTAGTGTCTGAGCATATCGGGTTATCGGTTAGAAGGTCCAGCTTCGCAAGCCATGAGGCGGCGGTCCAGCACGCTAGTTTACGTCATGAATCTCTCTACCCATCTGCGAACGCTGAGGTCCCTGAATGGACAGAAAAAGCGCGTTCTGAAAAAAGCAATATCTTTGTCTAGCGCAGGAAGGAGTATGTATGAATTTCGATGATGTAATTGAATCTGTCAGAAAGCCGTTTGCCTCTGCGACATCGCTGTCTCCAGAAGTATTTACTAGTCCCAAATGGTTTGATTTTGAAAAAGAGCACATTCTTTATAAACACTGGAATTTTGTAGGTTTGCAACAAAATGTTCCTGGGATTGGTGACTATTTCGTCACTGAGTTGTATGGCGAGTCAATTATCATAATAAGAGATCATGATAAAAGGCTGCACGCATTCTTAAATGTCTGCAGACACCGTTGCTCCAAAGTGTTGTCCGACTCTGGCTCGTGTCGTGTTATCCGATGCCCGTTTCACGCATGGACCTATCGTTTAGACGGTAGCTTGAAAAGGGCGACGGATTTCCCAGACATGCCGGAGCACCAAAAAAGGGAACTTGGGCTTAAAGAGCTCCGGTGTGAATCTTGGCAAGGACTTATTTTTGTCACCTTTTCACAAGACACTCCATCGATCGATGAGATGCTTTCTGATTTATCAGAGGAGTTCCACAATTATCCTCTTGAGGAGATGCATTGTGTGCGTGAGAGAAAAGACGAGGTTCGCGTCAACTGGAAACTGTACAACGATATCGATACCGATCCTGGGCATGGTCCCGTTCACAGCAGCACGATTGGAGCACAGGAATACGAGCTATCGTCGAGTAAGCGCTACTACAGAACACTGTTCATGCCCTCAAACAACTCTTCGGCTCTACTCCCAAAAGACTACGGCAATGGGTTCGATCACATTCCGAACCTCCCTGGTCGAGCGAAGAATGGCACCTTATACCTGCAGTTCTTTCCTGCACTCTACGTGATTCTGACGCAAGACTGTGCTTGGTGGCTGAACAAAACTCCGGTCGACCACCAGACCACTATTCTTCGCGTGGGTTATATGTTCCCGGAGGAAACGGTGCAGCGGGACGACTTCGAGGAAGTTGTAAAAACCTACTTCCAACGCTGGGATCAAGTGGTTGAGGAAGACAACTGGATTATGGAGCAGCAGCAACTCGGGATGTCATCAGCTTTTAGTTCGAGCGGTCCTCTTTCAGAGCAGGACAGGTATGTGTGGGACCTACACAATTGGTACGTCGATCGGGTGCAAAAGGCCAAGGAGGGAATCATCTGTACAGACCGTTCTGTCACATCGTCAATCAATGGTCGAATCAAGACCGTCGGCTAGCCTTGGCTGGCCCACCAAATTCACGGTACCGCAGGATCAAATATGATTGTAAAGACTGTAGACGAATTCAGATTGACCGACCGAAAGATTGACGGTCCAGGATGGGAAAGCATTCGAATGTTGTTGGCGAAAGACCAGTTTGGCTTTTCTTTTCACTTTTCGACGATGGCACCGGGCCAGACGCTCAACCTTTGGTACAAGAATCATCTTGAAGCATGCTTTTGTATTAAGGGCTCTGGAACGATTCGATGCCTAGATTCCGGAGTTGAAAAGGCGATCAAACCAGGGACGCTTTATGCGCTGGATAAACATGATCGCCATCAGATTGAGGTTCATGAGGAGATGGTCGCTCTGTGTGTGTTTAACCCTGCTCTGTCAGGCAACGAGGTACACGACAAAGATGGCTCCTACGAATTGACAACAGAGCAGCCGTAAATACGCCGACCAGATTGTAACTGATCAGGGTGAAAAAGGATTTTGATATGAGCCACACGGTAATGGTTATCGACTCCTCGGGACGAGGCCACGCATTGTGCCAACAGATTCTTAAAACAGATCGTAGTGCCAGCGTGCTGTACGTTCCGGGATGCAGGGCCATCGAACACGCGGGCATCACATCGGTTCCCGAAATAAATATGACCGATTTTGAGGGAATTTCAGCCCTTGCTCGTCAATACCAACCCAACCTCATCATTGTCAGCAACATTGAGGCAATTAGAGCCGGTGTCACAGATCAATTATTGAAGGAAGGTTGGAATACCATTGGTGCCACAGCCAAGGCTGGCAAGCTGGAAACCAGTAAAAGCTTTAGCAAGCAATTCTTGAACCACGCAGGCGTTAATACGCCTCGGTATATCAAATGTTCCTCTGAGCAGGAAGCGTTCGCGGCGCTTGAAAACTTTCCTAACGGATGCGTGGTGAAAGCGGATGGCCTTTGCATTGATGGTGACGGGGTCTTCATGGCCAGCTCTCCGGACGACGCAAAAGCTGCCATCCACAAGCTTATCTCGGAGCAAGCCTTTGGGGATGCTGGTGCTCAGTTGCTGCTCGAGGAATGGATCGTTGGTCGCGAACTCTCGATAATGGTGTTCGTAGATGACCAGGGTGGATTCAATGTGCTTCCACCTGCAATGGATTATAAACGTTCGGACGATCAGGACAAAGGGATCAACTGCGCCGGAATGGGTAGTGTCTTCCCGCACCCCTTGGATTCCACTGCTTTGCAAGAGCAGATAAGAACATCTGTTGTGAGCCCGATTGTTTCGCAAATGATCCGGGACGAAATTCTGTTCACTGGCTTCTTCTTCATTGGGGCCATGATGACAAACACCGGTATCCACGTTCTCGAGATCAATAGCCGATTTGGCGACTCCGAAGCGGAGGTTATGTTCCCCGCGATTAACGCAAATCTGACTGAATGTTTTGAACTGGGCTTGGCGGGCCGAGCAGAGGAAATTGATTGGCAGTTTGACTCGCGCTTTCGAGTCTCAGTCTCCCTCGGACAAGGCGCAATTCCCTCCGACGACACAGATAATCTGGGTTGGCCATATGGTGAGTTCAAAGCGGGTAATGAAATCTACGGTATTCGCAACCTCGAAGAAACTGGATCTGAGCTCTTCTTTGCCAATGTCGACCGCGACGCAAAGGGGAAGCTGATCACTGCGGGCGGGCGAGTTGCCCATGTTGTGGGATCCGCTGAAGCACTGTCGACGGCGGTTCAAACCACCTATGCCGGCGTGCGTGAGATTGGTTTTAAAGGGATGAAAATTCGGACGGATATCGGTTTAGCCTAATGAAAGGACAATTTCGTTTCGATCTCGATGATGCTGTTCAATATATCAAGTCACTTGATAAGGAATCAGTGCACAGCGTTCTCACCCGATGTGAATCGGAAGGCAGGGTTGCGGTTCAACCTCGCTCGGGTGTTGGTGGCCATCAAGAAATGAGAAATCTCCTCACGACCATCGAAGAGAGTGCTGCTCCGGACATTTCAACGCTTACGATCGACTCTTACACCAGGCTCCAAAAGTTTGATCAGGCCAGCAATCTTCTGGCAAGCGCACCAGAACAGCTCAATGGTTATCCGCTTGTGTCTCAGGGGATTATGCGTGGTAGAAACTTGAACGAGAGCACTCGAGCACCTCTCGACATACGGCATGGATCGCCCATTGCCAATCGGCTCTTCGAAGCTGCGATATCCAGTGGAATTACCTCTTTCGAAGGAGGGGGTATCACGTACAACCTGCCTTACTGCAAGGATGTTCCTCTCGAGGCGTCCCTCGAATCTTGGCGCCGAATTGACGAGCTGTGTGGAGACTTGGCGCAAGAAGGTGTGATTGTCTCCCGTGAGAGCTTTGGAACGCTGACAGCAGTATTGGTGCCGCCCTCTCTCGCCTTATCTCTGTCCTTTCTGGAAGCCATGTGCGGAATAAAGGAAGGTGTGAAATGTGTGCAGATTGCCTACCCACAAGGGGGCTGCTTGGCCCAGGACATTGCTGCATTGAGGGCGATTCGCGAATTGTCTGAGCACTACGTGCCGGCCGATGTTGATGTATTTCCCGTTCTACATCAGTACATGGGGCCTTTCCCATCCGGCATTCACGAGTCTATGGCGTTGGTTGCCCATGGCGCGATCGTTGCGAAGGCTGGTTTGGCACGAAAAGTCGTGGTGAAGACCGTACAAGAATCGCAAGGCATCCCCACCGCGAAATCTAACGCAGATGCGATCAACTTTGTGCGCGCAATGACGAGTTCTCCGTCCGGCATTGTAGAGGTACTTTCGGACGCAGTGTCTCTGGAGCAGAAGCAGATCGTGCAGGAATCAAGAGAACTCATTGACTCAGCGTTTGACCAAAATGATCCGTACCAAGCGATCATTGATGCGTTTCATCATGGGGTTCTCGATGTGCCTTTCTCACCGAGTCGAGCTGCTAGGGGGTTAGTGTTACCAAGTAGGGCGAGAAACGGAGCAATTCGATACTTTGACACTGGCAACCTAAGGTTTTCCCAGAACACCAAAAATTTTAATAGGGACTCATTGGCTATGGACGGTCTTGATTATCAAGCACTGCTCTCAAGTATTAACTTTTTTGCAGAACCAACATAGCGAATTTACCGGTGAAATTATTATGTTCCTTACAATATTAGCCACCCTATCATATTCCTTGATGCTGATATCTCTCAATCGCGGCCCTTTATTTACCAACGGTTACCTAGTTGGAACGCTTATCAATCTATTTGGAGCGCTTATCCCCTTCACCTTCTTTTTAATTGGCGGAATGCGTCTAGAGGGCTCGAATAATGTTGTCGGTGTGAGCTGGGGAATCGCTGGAGGCATTGGTATCGCACTGTTTACTATAAGCATGACGTTTTTATTTGCCGGCGGCGGGACTCTGGGGTTTGTTTCTCCGATTGTCTATGGAGGATCCATCGTGATTGTTACATTGATCGGATTTCAATTCTTCAGAGAAGGCTTAACTGGCCTCCATCTGTCTGGAATTGGCATGGTTTTGCTGGGAATTGGTCTGATCGTGTTTGCGCAGTACAGGGGAGTTACTTCTTAGCGCTTGCACACTGACATAAATTTTAATTATGGAAACCCGGAAATTATATCGTTTGTCGTAAGCCTGAATAGCTCTCAATATAAGGACGAAGTGGAAAATTTGAGGGTTTAAACATGAAGATTTTAAATGCTGAGAGCCTAAAATTCTTTTATGAATTTATGTCGAGAGAGCAGGGCAAGGGTGACTCTTCGAACAGCCGGTATGAAAAAATTGAACAGTTTTTCAGTAGGTATATAAATCAGCGTTTCCAGAATCGAATACGGGGTTGTGCAGAAAAGGTTGGTCTGACACCTCCAGAGGCCCAATTGGTGGTTGTCATTGGAGATGAGGGCGGATTGAGCTTGAAAGCCATACATAAAAAGACTTTGCTTTGTCTCGATGTTGCGGAGATCGCCACTAATCGACTAATAACTCGACAATTGGTGTTTGCCAAACGTTGTGGACATGAACAAACGCCTAGATTCTATTTGTCAGATGAGGGGGCCGTCGTGCGCCAACGGCTGAGAGAGGGATGTGTATTTCCCTATTAATCAACAACAAACAGTATCGGTGGGAGCTTAAAATGGACATTTTTGAGAGTATGGAATCCGAAGTTCGCGTATATTCGCGCTCATTTCCTATTCTATTCAACAGGGCTAAAAATGCGCATCTGTTTACAGAAAATGGAGATGCTTATCTCGACTTTTTAGCCGGCGCAGGTTCCCTTAACTATGGCCACAACAATGAGCTTTTTAAGGCTGCGCTTCTTGAGTACATTCAAGAAGACGGAGTTTCTCAGGGATTGGATCTGTACACCCGTGCGAAAGCCGATTTTATTAGTAGTTATAAGAGGCTGATTTTGGAGCCTCGTGGGCTTGACTATAAAATCCAATTTACAGGTCCGACAGGAACAAACGCGGTTGAGGCAGCACTGAAACTTGCGAGAAAGGTGAAGGACCGCAGCAACATTATTTCTTTTACCAACGGTTTTCACGGGGTTTCTCTCGGTTCGGCCGCTACAACTGGCAACAAGACTATCCGTCGAGGTGCGGGCGTATCGCTAAACGACGTCAACTTTATGCCTTATTGCGACTATCTCGGCGAAGACGTCAATACCATCGACCTGATGGACAAAATGCTTTCAGATCCGTCCTCAGGCATTGAGTGTCCTGCAGCGGTCATAGTGGAAGCTGTTCAGGGTGAAGGTGGTTTGAATGTGGCTTCGGCTGCATGGCTTAAGGGATTGGAACGGCTCTGTAGAAACCACGATATGCTCCTGATCATAGATGACATCCAGGCGGGAAATGGCCGAACAGGTGATTTTTTCAGCTTTGAAGAGGCAGGTGTTTATCCCGATCTGATTGCAGTGTCTAAATCATTGAGCGGTTTTGGGCTTCCCATGGCCGTCGTTCTCATGCGTCCGGAATTGGATATGTGGAGTCCGGGAGAACACAGCGGTACTTTCCGCGGGAACAACCTTGCGTTTGTTACGGCAAGAGCTGCCATCGAGCATTACTGGAAGGACGGCCAGTTCTTGGAAGAAATTAGGAAAAAGTCTTACATACTGCGCCAGCGGCTCACCGCTATTTGTGAACAATACCCGTCCGGAGAGTTCCGATTTAAAGGACGCGGCATGATGTGTGGCATCAGCTGTAAGACAGGCGAAATGGCCAACCAAATTTCCAAATGTGCATTCAATAAAGGTTTAATGATTGAGACAAGTGGCGCCAATGGGGAAGTTGTTAAGTGCCTGATGCCACTAACGATAGATGAGAAAGATTTATTGACTGGCCTCGAGTTGCTGTCATCCAGTGTTGGCCAAGTGTTTCAACAACAAACGAAACGGGCGTCCTGATCAACGTCCGAGCTCGGTGTGGGTTCTAGCCTTTACTGTAGACATTCCTGCAATGAGTCCGCATTTCTCCTTGAGGAGGGTTATAGTCTATCCGCCTGAATGTTCGTTTTGCGACCCGCGCTGCCTTTCCTGGTTCCTTAAACAAAAGCGAACATTGATAGGCCATCCGTAAAGATGCTCGTTTCCATTGGCAAGCGGACCTTTTTACCGCATCCAAACGGGTTATCTAGGGTAGCGACTTTCCCACCTACGTTGGTGTCCGGAATCATTGAACCACTTCACTCACAACTGAACGTCAGCGTGAAGGTACCCCTCCTCTTTAAGCTTGTGGCCAAACCGCAAACGCCAGTCATAAAACAGGAAGGGTAACTCTCGTATCGAACTTAGCTCGTTTACGAGAAATCAGCGTGCGGAATTTACGCATGTTGGAATCCGCATACAGTACCCGATCACAAAAAAGGTCATAACATTCCATATCGGCTACAATTACGATCAACACAAAATCGACCTCTCCGGTGACTTGATAGCACTGCTTCACCTCCTGAGCCGCCAGTGCCCGCTTAAGGAACCGCTGGTATAATGCCTTATCATCACGCTCCATGATGACCTCAACCACCACATGCAAGGTGGGCCCGAGTTTTTCAGGAGCCAGTAAAACTACATCCCGCTCAATAATCCCGCTCTCCCGTAGTCGCCGGACCCTTTTTAGGGAGGCAGAGGGTGACAACCCGACCTTGTTCGCCAACTCTTGGTTGGTGATGCCGCCCTCATTTTGCAAACAGTCCAGTAGTCGGAGGTCGAGCCGATCCAGGTGCATAATATTCTCCAAATAACACAACAAACGAATGAAATGTATTGTTTGGTATCTTTTAGACGAAAGATTTCTTGCCACTCATCGTACAATATCGCTTCTTCCACCTCAAACGAGCGATATTCATGTTGACCTGGTTAATGACACAGAAAAAAAACTCAGTTTTTGAGATTTTCAGGGAGTCCACCCGGGTTTACTTCACCTTACTAAGAATACTGGTCCCGGCACTGATCGTTGTGAAGTCGCTGGAGTTGTTAGGATTTACAGTCTGGTTGGGTTCTGTGCTGGCACCACTGATGGGATGGCTGGGGCTGCCCGACACGGTCAGCGTTGTATGGGCCGCGACGCTGCTGACCAACATTTACACTGGCATGGTGCTGTTTTTTGAAGTGGCTCGATCCGAGACCCTGACAGTCGCCCAGGTCAGCGTGTTAGGCACGCTTATGATCGTTGCGCATGCTATACCTGTGGAGGGCGCGGTCGCCCGAAAAGTAGGCGCGCCTTGGTGGCTGACGCTGTGCCTGCGCATCGGCGGGTCGCTCCTGCTTGCGTGGGTTCTTCACCAGCTTTATCGAGCTGGTGGATGGCTGCAGTACCCGAACGAACTGGCGTGGCAACCGAAGTACACCGACGAGAGCTTAATGGGGTGGGCGCTAGTGCAAATCCAGACGCTTACGATAATCTTTTTCGTCATCCTGGCGCTGATAACATCACTCAAGCTGTTCCGCCTGTTGGGCATCGAACGGCTGCTGCACCTACTGCTTAATCCGTTTCTTCGGCTACTGGGCGTTAGCCAAGCGGCCGCCAATACTATTGTTATCGGCGCTATGCTGGGGCTTAGTTTTGGCGCGGGGCTTCTCATCCAGGAATCCAGAACCGAGAAGCTTAGCCCCCGAGATGCTCTGCTTGCAGTGAGCTTTCTCGGCCTGTGTCACAGTCTGATTGAGGATACCTTGCTGATTTTGCTGCTGGGGGCCGACCTGTCTGCCGTTCTTTGGGCACGTCTCCTGTTTGCGTTTCTGGTCATCGGGGTGTTGTCCCGGCTTCCTGCGCACTTTCTAAAACATGGCCTCCAACCTGCGACTAATCGTTAACCTAGGATGGTAGATGCCAAAGCGTGCGTGTGACGATTCAGGTCAACCCCCACAGGATCGCCGTCGAACTCGTAGAGATCGCCCCGGACGTCCATCTAGTCTTCTTGGCAGGCGCGCTCGAAAAGGCTGGCTAGAGGTATGCTCCTGTCCTGCAGAGATCTCATGGCAAAACGCTGGCCCGGATCCCAGGGAGACACTTAAGGCGGTAACGTCGTGGCACGCGACGCAGCGCTCGTCACCCTCGATGAAATTGAAACCGAGGGCCTAGTGGACAATGCCCGCGAGATCGGCCGTTTTCTGAGGTAAAAACTGGAGGCGCTCTCCGGCCATGCCCCGTTATTCATGATATTCGTGGAATTGGCTTAATACAGACAGTTAAAATTGTTGAACACGAAGGGCAGCCCTAGCCCCTCGCGAGCTGAAGAGCTTATAAAGGCCTGCGGGGAGGTCGGTCTGCTGCTACTTTGCTGCGGCATGCACGGCAACATCGTTCGATGGCTTCCCACTTATAAGCTAGGACAGGCGAGAGCACCAGCATAAATCCAAGCTTTTAAACAAAAGCGAACATTC
>NZ_AXCB01000038.1:0-8380 GCF_000475375.1 Marinobacter sp. EVN1 | reverse complement strand
GTTACGCTCAAACTTTGCTTTAGACATTTCGACCAATCTCCCTAATCAACCAGGATCGCAACGTTGACCGGATAAAAAATGGAGCTCATGACCGGAATTGAACCGGTGACCTCATCCTTACCAAGGATGTGCTCTACCGACTGAGCTACATGAGCATTGAAACCAAATTGGAGCGGGCAGCGGGAATCGAACCCGCGTCATCAGCTTGGAAGGCTGAGGTAATAGCCACTATACGATGCCCGCGAGCAATTAGTGGTGGAGGGGGCAGGATTCGAACCTGCGAAGCTTTCGCGTCAGATTTACAGTCTGATCCCTTTGGCCACTCGGGAACCCCTCCCGAACAAATCCGCAAAAGCGAACCTGCTTAAAACTTAAAGTGGAGCTGGCGGACGGAATCGAACCCCCGACCTGCTGATTACAAGTCAGCTGCTCTACCAACTGAGCTACGCCAGCTCACATTCGCCTGTTCAGCGAGGGCGGTATACTACGGATTTTTTTCCGGCCTTGCAACACCTTCACAAGCATTGCTTTCAACGAAATCGAACTCGTAACCGGTTTCCGCTTCAACCGCTTGAACCCATTCACTTTCTGCCATGGATTCAACCTCAAAAACGAGCGCGTATCCTAAACGATTTCGAGGGAACTTGGCCAGCACTACATTCAGATTTGCCTGTTTTTTTTCTGTCAGTACCGATTGCGCAGCCTCAAGGGATTCGAACAGCCCCAGGGAAATGGCGTTACGGTACTCCCCACGGGGAACAATGTACGATTCCACGCCCTGAAGATAGAGCTCACGGAACTGGGCTCGCGCTGCTTCCGGCGGCTGCGGAGGAATCAAGACCCAATGCAGGGGCGGTAACTCCTTCTCAACCTCAACAATACCGGCTTTATGCTTGAGACCGGCCGCTACGCCCTCGGCTTCATCCCTCGCATCAAACATTCCGAGCGATATCCGTAGACAACTCTCTTCCCGGGAGAGTCTCTCCATGGTGTCAGAAGCCACTTTCAGACCGGAGACACGAGGCAGGGTTCCAGATGAAACGCCAACATAACGGGATGGCTCGATCCAGGCCGGCACAAACCAAACGGCCAGATTGAGAGCTGCCAACAGAAACGCCAGCCACTTCATCACAGAACGCCCGCGCTGGCGATTCGCTCAAGACCGTCAAGCACCATACCCTCAATTACGTTTGCCTCAAGACCAAGGGCCTGCAAACGCCGGGCATCGCCACCGGTCAGGTAGATCGCAGAGAGTCCAAAGGCTTTTGCATCGTGATGAATCCTCTGGACAAGGGCCTCAGTGAGCCAGGCCAGACCGTGGTTGACGCATTCGCCGGTCGATTGTCCCGGGCGGGTGTCGAGTTGCTCACTCTGCTCAAATCCAATTCGTGCCGCATCCACTTTCAGACTACGGCGCATCATCTGGAGCCCAGGAAGAATGTAGCCACCGAGGTGTCGCCCGCCCGCATTCACATAGTCCACGGTGACGGCGCTACCGGCATCGACAACGGCGAAAGAAGCCTTACACCTGACCCAACCAGCCAGCATGGCATGCCATCGATCAGCCCCCATGCGCGACACATCCCCATAGGAATTGGACAGGCCATCGCGCGTCGACTCAGCCCAGCAATATTCAACAGGCACCTTGGCCCGGGCAAGCAACAGTTCATGAAGTTGCGCGCGGGCGCTTTCCGAGGCCACCGTCGACACCAGAATTCTGTCAATGTCAGACCAGTAGCCTGAAAGTCCGATCAGGGGCTCAGCATCTGCCATGACCGCTGCCCCTTCAAGAGGGCCGCCTGTTCCAGTCAGTCGCCATTTCAGGCGGGTATTACCAGCGTCAATCAACAAAATCATTCAGACACCCGCAAACTGATATCGCCCGCCCGCACCGGTATTTCGCCCTCTGCTGTTTTCAGGAGGTAGTTCCCGGTTTCGTCGATACCGCCTCCCACGCCCTTTAATTCACCGTCGCGGGTGACGAGGGGCAGGCCGTTAAAGATATCACGGCGCTGCCAGCGCTCCCGGAATTGCCGGAAGCCGCCAGCCTCAAATTCTGTCACTGCTGCCAGAATGTGAGTAATCATCCCGGCAGCGAGTTGGTTGCGAACCCAGGCCTGGTCTGGCCAACGCTTGTCCAGGCTCGTCCAGGGCTGATCAACGTCTTCAGCTTGAGTCATATGCACGTTGATACCGATTCCTGCGATCACCTGAACACAACCTTCCTGGAGTTCTCCCTGGATTTCTACCAGGATCCCACCAAATTTCTGGCCCTGGGCAAACAGGTCATTGGGCCACTTGAGCCCCACCTCACCGCCCCCTACCTGCTCAATTGCATTGGCGACGGCAACGCCCAGGGCCAGACTGAGGCCATCCAGGGCCGAGAACCCACCTTTTATCGACAACCCAAGGCTCAGGTAGAGGTTCTGGCCCTTGGGGCTGGCCCAGTTCCGACCTCTTCGACCACGGCCGGACGTCTGGCAGTCAGATAACACCACCGGGAGTGGCGCCGACGTCAGTAGGCGCGCAACCTCGGCGTTGGTGGAATCCACTTCATCCAGAACAGTGAGCTGTATCCGCTCTCGAACCGAAGGATCGAGCTGACCAAGAATGATGTCACGGTCGAGCAGGTCCAGTGCGGACACCAGCTGGTAACCCTGCCCGCGAATGGTCCGTATGTCAGTTCCGTCGGCGATAGCCTTGCGGATATGCTTCCACACCGCCGTCCGGGAAACGCCCAGCTTCTGGGCCAGCGACTCACCGGAATGGATTTCACGATCACTGAGCAGGGACAGCAATGCATTGGATTTCATCAATGAGCTTCCAGACGGGGAATGAACAAGCCCGGATTAAACAACAGGAGGGGATTGAAAAGCAAAGGGGCAGCACTGGCCTTACCCCTTTACCGGTCGCGACGTCAGGGGATAGGTGTCGCGGTCAGGTTTGCGCGAATATTCACATTCTGGAGCACGGCGCCGAACCCGGCGGTCTGGGCGCCACCCACAGGATGGACAAGATCGATATTATTTATGGTCAATTCCTTGAAACGGGTTTCCGCCTTGACCGCGAATCCCAGTGGACGGTTCAGACGATCAGCCTCCGAAGGAGAGGACACATACCGATAACCCTGAGGGGCCGAGGCATCCATAATCTTTTCGTCACCACGGGCGCCATTCACCCCCAGCGAGTCCGCTCCATTTTCTTTCTTCACGACTCGGGTCTGGTAAACGTCAACGGATAGATCGGTTTGAATACCGTAGGTGTTGTCGTCGACGCCATCACCATCGAAATCACCACCGTCACTCGTGTATATGTTGTCCAGAACAAGGCGGGTTCCGGAACCATTCACGGCCTGCCCCTGGCCATCGACGGTCCGATTGGTTTCCCACAACAGTGAATTCCGCTTCTCGCTGCTCTGAGCACGGGCGAGGATGTTCTTCATCTCGATCGTGACACCTTCGTCGCCCCGCATTTCCCACTCACCGCCCGATGCCGAGCAGGCCGAGGCCGAAGCACCAGCGCCACCCACACAGACGTTGCCGGCACCGCCAGGCTTGATCAACGTGGTGCTCCCTTGTTCAAAACGCTGAATCTTCAAACGCCCAAGGCTCTCTCCATCGACACCATTACCGATCCGGACATTGCCGATATCCATGGTGCTCCAGGACTCTTCCGTTGCCAGCGCCAATCCTTCATCGGTGACATCCAGAGTCATGTTACGAACATGACCATCATAGGTCATATCGGTCAGCCAGAGACCTTTCTGGGGCTGCTCACCGTTACCTTCGTCATAGGGAGCGGCAATCACTGCAGCACGACCGTCACGAATGTGAATATCCGAATTAATCGTCAGGCCCTCACCGGAAGCGCCACCGGCTCCGAGCGTCATATGGCCGTCCAGCGTAAAGTCGTAGGCGGGATAGATGCCGAGCGCCAACAACAATTCTGTGCCACCCTGCAATGGCGCATCATCACTGCCAACGCGCATCCCATTAATACGGTAACCGGCCTCAAGCCCCTCAAAACCAATTCTCAAACCGTCATAGAATCGGGTTCCCCCCTGAATACCGTCACGGGTAACGTTCACGGTAATATCACCCTGCCCCCAGGACTGAAGGCCGCTGATAATCACCCTGTTGCCGTCCTCGGTATAGCTCAGATCAGAAAGCCTGAGACTCCACTGGGCAGCCAGCCTCAAACCCTGGGCACCGGCATCGGCATGCCCTCCGCCCTGCAGGTAAAGCGCATTGGTGTAGCTGCGTCCACCAAATACCTGGTCTTCCAACAGAAAGCTCAGGTTGAAGGCCCCAAAGCTCTTACCAGCAGCGCCAATCTCAATGGCTCCGACCTCAAACTCGCCTTCCATTCGCCCAAGCGTTAAACCCACTGCCGGTCGGCCGCGCCAATCCTCATCCACATCCAGACGAAGGTCCTGAATTTGGTAGGAACCAGTGATGTCTCTCAGGGCGAGTGCATGGACATCATCGTGATAGAGGAAAGACGCGCTATGTATGGTTGTCTCGTTATCAAACCTCAAACCCTCCCCTGCGCGGCCTCCTGCGGATATACCGGTCGTTGAGGACAGTTCGTACTGGCCAGAGAGACCGCCATAGCTGGGCAGCAGGTCACCGTTACCATTGGTGCTACGGCCATATATCGCAGGATCGCTGGAATATCGAATAGCACCGACCTGCCAACTACCAGTTACTCTTGGAGCCGTCAGTTCCAGGGTCTGGCCCACCCGCTCCAGAGTTACTCCCAGGGCCTCAACGGACATAGTGATATCGTCCAGAAACACCGAATTACCGTTGGTTCTATAGCCCAGACGGCCTCCCGTCATGGTGTACGCGGAATCAAATTCATAGCCGGTTCCACCTGCGGTCTGCTGGCGCAGGCTCAAGGTGCCTTGAAGGCTATGATCAAAGAAAATCCCGCCCATACTGACACCGGACGCGCCGGCCAGCCGGATGTCCGAGAATTCGACCCGCCGGTCTTCTACCAGGTATTCGAGATTCAGCGCAGAATCACTGCCGATATCGATCTTGGTCCGATGAAATGCGCCCTGGCCCGGCACTTCCGAGGAACCCACCCGCATGCCTTCCAGATGGACGCCTTTGTTATCGTCGTAATAGGAAAGCTTGTCTGCGGTCATGGTCAGGTCAGTTTCGATGGTAATCCCGCTCTGGCCTCGTATCTCAGACAGCGCCCGGTCATCAAGGCTCTGGAGATCTGCAGCGGTTATCATCGAATAGCTGCCCAGGCCCAGGACGACCGTACTCAGGGGCAGGATTCCGGAAAGCTTACGAGTCATGATGCCTCCTGGCTAAGGGGTTCCATCCGGAAAAACCAGAAGGTTACCCTGCATGATCACGTCCCCCTGCATTTCCACCGCAAAGATGTCGGTTTGCTGAAAGCCGGGGTCAGTTGGTCGTGGCGTGCTACTGGAAGCGATTTTGAACTGTACGTCAGAAAACCGGACAACATTTGGCAAGCCCAGCTCAATCACATCACGGTCAAAGAGTGCACCATCCCCCCCAAAGCCGGAATCGATCGAACGCACCCTCAGGGTCAGACCCTCAAAGGCGAACATCCCTCGAATTTCATCCAGTACCATCCATCCGCCATCCTGCTTCAGCCGATAGGCAAAGCGAGCACCGCATTTCTTATCTGCCTCATCACACCGGCCAAAGTAATTGTTCTGAACCGGACCTCCCATTTCGTTGATGCTGATGTCGCCAGACAGATAGATCCCCCCCTGGCCGGAGACATCAGCCAGGGCGTCGTCCCCGAGCGGCGACATCTCGGAATACGCCAAGGCGGGAAGCAGGGCCGCAAAGAGCAGGCAAAACCGGGTAGCTGAACAACAAGTCAGACGGATCATGGCGCCAAGTCCTTGGTTCTGATTTCCAGGTGCTGAATGAGCATTCCTTCGATGCGGGCGGAGCCAAAATCCCGGTCACCAACACCAAAGTTGCCAATCCGGAGATTGCTCCGGTATTCCGGATTGGTGTAATAGGCTTCATAGAAGTCCCAGGTTGCGGTATCGCTGCCATCCCGAAGCCCGTTTGCGGCAATCTGCCCGGGTGCCGGCGCAGCGATAGCATCTACCTCCAGCACGAAATTGCCCGTACCGTCGACATCAAAAAATACTGGCTGGAGCTCGTTACCGATCGCCAGTTGAAGGACAAAATCGGACATGGTGATGCGGGAGCCACACTCGCTGCCATCCTGGGTGCATGCGTTGATGGTTAACTCCGGAGAGTAGAAGTTCAGCTTGAACTGGCCGGCCATTTGCTGGCGAGCGTCATCGCCCCAGAGGCGCAGGTAACTCCCGTCAATCACGGCACTTTTCGCATGTATATTCAGGTTGGCAGAGCGATCGTCACCCACGGCGACATTCATCTGCATCCCCATATCCGCTCGCTCGCCAATCCAGGATTCAGTCGCGGGGCGGCTTGAACAGGTACCGCTGCCAGCAGCCGCAGAGCCACCCAGGCAATCGTAACCCTCGGCCGCGCTGAGCATCGCGGGCGCGGCGATTTCCAACACCGATTTATCTCTGACCCCGATCGTGTTGCCGTCCACCACGTCAATTCGCCAGGGATGCAGCAAACGCCCAAGGTTGACCGGGGTCAGATTCTGACCATAGGTGGAATCAGCGCCCGCGATATACAAGTGATTCACCGTAATATCGACGTCTTGACCATCTGTGCTTTTGATACCCGTGATTCGGAATATACGGGCCTGGTTGCCATTGGCATCCGGCGCGTCGGTTCCATGGGAGAAGGTAAAGTTATCGAGAACCAGGCCTATGCCGGCGCCATCAATCTCGGACATCTCGGACTCATTAAGAGTCACCATCTCCGCCTGGAGGGGCAAAGACCAAAAGAGCGCGAACGACAGCATTGCAGTGCAGGGGAAGTTGCAGGACCCAAATTTGCCCATCAGAACAGCCCCCGACCACGGTCTATGTACTCAGTCCGATAACGGTCCGTGCCGTACAACGCCTCATTCAGGTTTACCTCGGTGGCGCCATTGGGGATATTGAAGAATGCGCCGGACGTCGCCCGAATAAAGTCCTCTACCGTGATGTCGGTTTTCTTGACGTCCTTCAGCCAATCCAGATCTTTGGTCTGAAACGAAATAAACGCACCATCGGCGGGACCGGTAATTCGCCGCTCACCATTGACCTCCTCAACCTGGCCAATCGGGAAACTGTTGTAAATATCCAGATCAAAGCAGGAGTCTATACCCAGCACCATGCAATCCTGGGCATAGACATAGATGTCACCAGCACCACAGCTGAAGAAGGAACAATCCGGCACCTCGATCTCCGAACTGGATCCCCAGCCAATCAGGTTCTTCAGAGACCAGCGGGTGAATCCGGCGGCACCTTCGAGAACGAACTTTTCCCCGTTCGGAATACCGATATACTCCGCACGGATGGGATCAAGCTCGCCAATGCGCGGGTCATCTTCCGCTCCATAGACCAGCTGCGCCTTGGTGGCGAGCGGACTGCCCGATTCGAGCAAAGGGGTGAGCAGTACAATCAACTGATCGAAGAAATTGCCGGTGGAGTTAGCCTCCCGCAACCCTTCACCCCGATCGATGATGTCGACATTGACGTTGCCCGTCAGCGTTTCGATCTTGCCGGAAAGAATGCCCATGGACTCGCCAAAGCCAAGACGAACACCTACCACCTCATTGGTGGTCTCATCAAAGGCAAACTCAAAGAACGGGCTATCGATCATGAACGGAACAATCTCATTCTCGCCATAGGCTGAGCCATCGGGGCGATATTGTCGCGGAGCATCAGGGTTCTTGCTGTAGTAGGCCTGGTTATTGATGTACCCGAGCGCAAAATCGCGGATCAGCACATCGGAAGAACCCTGCTTCTCACCCGCTCGCTCATATCGCCCCATCTCGAGAACATCAACATTGGTCTGAATTTCGATATCCATACCGAGATTGACACGGGTATAGGAGGTATTTTCGTTGGGATCGGGATGGTACTGGCGGTCTATGGAGACAAAGGCCTGACCTGTCACCTCGGACAGCTCGGCATCAGAAATGGGCTGCAAATCTGCATGGGCAGCCGAAGACAGCACCATGGACAGCGCGAGGAATAGTCTTTTACGTGTACTCATAGCCATACCTGCCCGCCGTTTGTTGTTATTGACGGCAATGATCGAATGACTGATGAGTGTCTCTGAAGCTGGCTTTTTAGTCTTTTTTTCTGCCAGTCTTGAGGGAATGCTAACGCTATTTACCGAGTGTAACTGTGCGCCTGATCACAGGGTCATATCTGCTCGTTTTTCTGCAGGCAATAAAAAACCCCCGACAGCGAAGCTGTCGGGGGTTTTAGGCATTAGGCGCCTGA
>NZ_AXCB01000037.1:0-4130 GCF_000475375.1 Marinobacter sp. EVN1 | reverse complement strand
TGCATGCCGTTGACGGACCCGTTCGAGGTCTGGGTGGTCCAGCTGCCCCAGAGTGCGGTTGCGGTGGCACCAAACCGGACTTCCTTGCCTTCCAGGTTTTCACCTTCGGCCGCAAGGCCGGAGAAGGCCGCGTTAGGCTGGTTTTCGGACCATATCGCCACCGACGTCAGTGACACCGACATCACCACCATCACGCCCATGACCACCATGGCCAGGCGCCGCCGGCCGGTCATAAAGCCCAGCGCAAAGACCAGAGCGGCGGGAATCAGCACAATCGACACTGTCTGAACGAAGTTGCTGACCGGTGTCGGGTTTTCCAGGGGAACGCTGGAGTTGGGGCCATACCAGCCACCACCGTTGGTGCCGACCTGTTTGATGGCCACCATGGGTGCCACCGGACCGATCGGAATATTTTGCTCTTCCATACCGGCAGTCTGGTCCAGCGGAATGGCGGTGCGGGCGCCTTCGTAGCTGTTCGGTACCCCTTCGGCAGCAATGATCAGTGCCACGACCGCCGCGACCGGCAGCATAACGCGAACAATGGCCCGGGTGATGTCCTCGTAGAAGTTACCAACTGAAACGACACCCTCGCCAGACGGTTGCGTCTTCTTGTCAGAGCGACCCAGAAGCGTGCGTACAATCGCAACCAGTGCCGCCATGCCGGCTGCGGGTGTCACCACCTGCAGGGTCACAATGCCAAAGGTATGCGCCAGGTAGCTGAGCTGCGCCTGCCCGGAATAGTGCTGCTGGTTGGTATTGGTCAGGAACGAGACCGCCGTATGAAGCGCCAGGTCCCAGCTCATGCCGTCGATACCGTCTGGATTCAGGAACAGAAAGCCTTGAGCCATCAACAGGCCAAAGACGATCAAGACCAGAGCAAGGTGCAGTTTCAGCAACGCCTTGCCGTAACCCTGCCAGCTCATGGGCTGGGAAGGGTCAACGCCAAACAGCCGATACAGACTGTTTTCAACTGGCAAAAAGACGGCGCCCGCCGTCCCCTTGGCGCTGCCAAAAACGCCGGCGATGTACTTGCCCAAAGGCCACGCCAAAAGAAGCGTGGTCGCATAGATTAAAATGACCTCGTTCACAGCCGTTCCTCCAGATCAATGAACAGGAAACACAGGCCAAACAGCCCCAGAATTACGCCAATACCGATCAGTGCCATGGTCAGAACCTCTCGGGCCAGAGCAGGGCGGCAACCAGGTAGCCACCGACTGCAACAGAAACAATCAACAGGAAAATAGACACACTCAATCTCCTTCTGTGAGTTCGCCTTTCCATGGTGCTGGGGCAGGGCGTAAAAATTCGATGACCAAAACGGGGCCGGGGCGTAAAAAAGCCGTTAAAAATTCACCGGAGCGTCCCAATACCGCGGTCTAGATGGGTAGACTCCAGGTCAACGTAAGCACCCATTTCGAGGTTACTCATGTCTGATCTCTATCGAGTCCGATGCTTTTTTTGGCGACACTGGCGTCAGTGCCGAGCGCTAGCTCTCATCCTTACAGGGCTGTTGCTGAGTGCCTGCGACCAGCCGCCCCAGCTCATGTCATTAAGCGGCCCCGCTCAAGGAACGACCTGGCATGTCACTTTCTGGAAAGCGGGTGGGGTAACCTCCAGCTCAGTACAAGACGGTATTGTTGAGGAACTGGCACGTATTGATGCGCTCATGTCGAACTACCGGCCGGACAGCGCAATCGAGCGCTTTAACCGGGCTGAGGCATCGGCCCCCACGGCGGTTGGGGAGGAAGTCGTTGACCTGATTGCAAAGGCAAAAACGGTGAGTGAGGCCAGTCTTGGCTGCTACGACCTGACGATCAAACCCCTCTTTGATCTCTGGGGATTCAATGGCCAGCAGCTATCGGTTCCTTCGGAGGTCGAGCTGCAACGTCGGTTGGATGAGGTCGGAATGGCGTATCTGGCATCAGGATCAAACGGCACCCTTTCCAAGTCCCGCTCAGATCTTCAGGTCGATCTTTCATCCATCGCTCAGGGGTATACCGTTGAAAAGATGGCTGGTGTGCTGGAATCCGCCGGGATTGAACACTACCTGGTGGAGCTGGGCGGCGAACTGAAAGCTCGAGGCCACAAGCCGGGCGGCGAACCCTGGCGCGTCGCGATTGAGCGCCCAACACCAGGTGAGCGGTCGGTTCATAAGGTGATCACGATTGCTCGTGACGCGCCCATTTCGGTCATGACATCGGGGACCTACCGCCATTACTTCGACGATCAGGGCCGGCGATACAGCCATGTGCTGGATGCCCGCACCGGCCGTCCCGTCAGTCATGACACCGTGTCCGTTACCGTCCTCGACGAGGACCCCAGCCTGGCCGATGCATGGTCTACGGCCTTGCTTTGTTTGGGGGCGGACAACGGACAAGCGGTCGCCGACCGGCATGGAATTTCGGCCCTGTTCATTGAGGAGGTGGACGGAAAGTTCCGTGAAGCCACTACCAGGCACTGGCGCGAGATGTCCGGAATTGAGATTGATTGAATATCTTCCAGCCAGAGACAGGCCGGCCTGAAGCGCAATCGGTGTTACAGATCTTTTACGGGAGCCGCGCTTTTTTTGCGCTTTTTTTACTGTTTCATGTGGGGGATGGCCTGCAAACTTAACACTGATCGCCCCCGAGCTCCCACACGTTTTCAGGGGTTCCATTCAATCTCTCAGGCAGGCTGAACCTTATGGCACGGAAAGATGTTGATAGAAGCGGTCATACCGTTGAGAAAATCGGCGGAACCTCAATGAGCAACTTCGACGCTGTACGCAAGAACATCATCGTGGGCGACAGCCGTAACGAAGAGCTGTACAACCGAATTTTCGTTGTATCTGCCTACGGTGGCGTGACCGATCTTTTGTTGGAACACAAGAAAACGGGTAAACCTGGCGTCTACGCACTTTTCGCCGGCGCCGAGAATCGGTGGGCCTGGGGGGATGATCTGACCCGCCTGGAAAAGAGCCTGACGGATATCAACCTCTCCTATTTCTCGGATTTGAGCCTCAGGCATCAGGCCGATCAGTTCATTCTTGATCGGGTAGAAGGGGTCAGAGAGTGCCTGATTGATCTACAACGCCTGTGTTCCTACGGGCACTTCCAGCTAAGTCAACATCTGATCAAGGTTCGAGAAATGCTGGCAGGCGTTGGTGAGGCCCATAGCGCCTTCAACACCGCACTGCGCCTACAGTCAGAGGGAATCAACGCCCGTTTTATCGACCTCACCGGGTGGCGGGAGAGTGAACGGCTGGCTATGGATGAAAAGCTCAAGCGATCGCTCGCCTCTGTCGACCTGACACGCGAGCTACCGATCTGCACGGGCTATACCCAGTGCAAAGAGGGGCTCATTGAGACCTTCGACAGAGGGTACAGTGAAATGACCTTCAGCCGTATCGCGGTGGTAACCGGCGCGAGGGAAGCGATCATTCACAAAGAGTTCCACTTAAGTTCAGCGGACCCGAAGATTGTTGACCCAGCCAAAGTCGTAACGCTCGGCAGGACGAATTACGATGTTGCCGATCAACTGGCGAACTTGGGCATGGAAGCGATTCACCCCAGAGCAGCTCGGGGACTGTGCAGCGAAGGTATCGATTTGCGAATCAAGAATTCCTTCGAGCCCGACCACCCCGGCACATTGATCACCGGAGGCTATCAGGCTAAAACGCCGCAAACGGACATTGTAACGGGCAAGAAATCGGTCATGGCGGTGTCTGTGTTCGATCAGAACGCGCCCAGCATCGCCGAGATTGAGAAGACCTTTCTCGACCTGACGTCGCGCTTTCGCGTGCACCGGATCAACCGCGAAAGCAATGCCAACACCCTCACGTTTTACCTGAGTGCGACGTTAAAGCAGGCAAAACGGATTGTGAATGAGCTCGGTAGCGACTTCCCCGGGGCCGAGATCAGCTTGCAGAAGGTAGCCGTGGTCGCCGCGATCGGCAGCTCACTCGACGTCAACAATGTTCTGATTGCGTCACTGGTGGCTTTTGATCAAGAGTCAATTCAAGTTCTGGCAGCTCACCAAACCATGAGAGACGTGGAGGTTCAATTTATCCTGGACAGCGAACAGTTCGATCATGCCGTGAGGCTTCTGCACGCTTTGCTGATTGAGGGCCGCCCCAACGATAGTGAGGCGGT
>NZ_AXCB01000036.1:0-1172 GCF_000475375.1 Marinobacter sp. EVN1 | reverse complement strand
CGGGTCCGTCAACGGCATGCATGACAGCTTTAACCCCATCGGCGGCATGATTCCGATGATCGACATGTTTATCAACGTCACCTTTGGCGGTATTGGCGTGGGTCTGATCGGCTACCTGCTGTTCCTGCTGTTGGCGGCATTCCTGGGCTCGCTGATGATTGGCCGGGCACCGGAGATTGCCGGCAAGGCGCTGGAAACCCGGGAAATAAAGCTCGTCTGTATCGCCCTGTTGATCCAGCCCCTGTTGATCCTCGGTTTCAGCGCCATCACCGTTGCCTTCCCGGCATTGACCGGCAACTCCAATCCGGGCTTCCACGGCATCAGCCAGGTGATCTACGAGTATACCTCGGCCTTTGCCAACAACGGTTCGGGCTTCGAAGGTCTTGGCGACAACACCGTGTGGTGGAACGTGACCTGTGCCGTCAACCTGGCCCTCGGTCGTTTCATCCCGATTCTCGCACCGCTGGCAATCGCCGCGTCACTGGCCGCCAAGCGTTCCGCGCCGGAAGGTCGGGGCAGCCTGAGCATCGACACGCCCACCTTCGGGCTGATGACCCTGGCGGTGATTGTGATGTTTACCCTGCTGAGCTTTATGCCGGTGCTGATTCTCGGCCCGATCGCTGAAGCCCTGGCTCTGATGTCCTGAGTGGAGAATGATGATGTCCAAGAGAACCCCTAAAATGACTGACTCACTTGATCTGGGCACAGTTGTCGGCCAATCCATCAAGCGGCTGACGCCAAAGGATCTGGCCCGCAACCCGGTCATGATGGTCGTCGGTATCGGAACGGTGATCACGTTTCTGCTGGGCCTGAGCCATCTGGCCCAGGGTGCCCCGGCTGGCCTGGATTTCGCGATCAGTGCGATCCTGCTATTCACCGTCCTCTTCGCCAATGGCGCCGAGTCTGTCGCGGAAGCTCGCGGCAAGGCTCAGGCGGGTGCGCTCCGGGCAACCAGGAAAGACCTGAAGGCCCGCAAACTCGATGGCGAGCAGCACAAGGAGGTGCCTGCCACAGACCTTCGGAAGGGCGACCGGGTGGTGGTAAAACCGAACGAACTGATCCCGGCTGATGGCGAGATTGTGAAAGGCGCCGCCACCATCAACGAGTCCGCGGTCACCGGTGAATCCGCGCCGGTGCTTCGGGAAGCCGGAACCGACAACAGCGGTGTCAGC
>NZ_AXCB01000035.1:0-1233 GCF_000475375.1 Marinobacter sp. EVN1 | reverse complement strand
CTTATTCAGAGCCTCCTTAGAAAAGCAGTACTTCACAAAGCTGTCAGGTGTCTAGGATATTGGGGCTTGCCACACTGCGAAATCGAAGGGGGTATCGATGAAGCAGGTTATCAAGAATCTCCATCGGCAAATCGGTCTTCCAGTACGTTAATAAAACGTTGGTCTCAGTTAGCCACAAAAACGTGTTCGATGCCATGACGAACAAAGACTGATCATGTTCGCGGCGCATACATTGTACTCGCCAATTACAGAAAGCTAAGGAAGGTCTGAATAACCGTCGATTTTCACCAGCATCCGTTTGAGCCAGCAGAAAACGGAAAATTCAGACGCAACTCTCCATTTATTTGTATGTTTTCTGCCCGTTTCCCGCCATTTTGGCGGAAAATAGGCACACTGCCCCTATGCCAGCAGGTATTTTTCACCGATTAACAGATTACTGAACGCGGCCAACAAGTGCAGCCGGTTGGTGTTTTTCGACAGGCCGCGATAGCGAACCTTGTTGTAGCCGAACACCTGCTTGATGTACCGGAACGGATGTTCCACTTTTGAGGGGATGCTGGCTTTGATTTTCTCGGCTTTCAGCTTGTCAGCATTCAGGGCCTTCCGTGAACCCGGGCGCTTGGCGATGAACCAAGACACATTTTTACGGTGCTTGTGCTCGCCTCGCTTTTGTATGCCGAGGTAGCCGGCATCACCAAAGACTCGGCGCTCTTCACCGTGCAGCAGTTTGCCGGAAGGCACAATGTCATGGACATTGGCAGCAGTGGTGTCGATGCTATGGATAAGGCCCAGTGTGTCGTCGACGCCAATGTGCATCTTCATGCCGAACTGCCATTCGTTGCCCTTTCGGGTTTGGTGCATCTCCGGATCGCGCTTGCCAGAACTGTTCTTTGTGGAGCTGGACGCAGAGATGATGGTGGCATCAACAATGCTGCCTTCACGCAGCATCAGGCCGTTTTTCTCCAGGTGCTTGTTCACCTCTTTGAACAGCACCTTGCCGAGACCATGCTGCTCCAGAAAATGACGGAACTTAAGGATCGTTGTTTCGTCTGGCAGACGATCGAGCTTCAGGCCAGCGAACTGGCGCATGGATTCGATCTCGTACAATGCATCTTCCATGGCCGGATCGCTGAGGTTATAGAACAACTGCATGCAGTGAACGCGCAGCATGGCAGACAAAGGATAGGGAGGCCGTCCGTTCTGGCCCTTGGGGTAATAACGGGCTACCTTCTT
>NZ_AXCB01000034.1:0-158606 GCF_000475375.1 Marinobacter sp. EVN1 | reverse complement strand
GCAGTTATTCAGACCTTCCTTGGAAATTGTTCTTCGGAAGTTTGGTGACCCCGACGATCGGATAGTGCTGAATCTATCAGGCGTTCCAGCGGGCAAGCGCTTACCAACCTTATTAAGTTTCTGGGAATATTTGAGAAGCTATATGACAGTTGGCCCGTGGTTTGACGAGACCGGCAATAAGACAGGATTTAAAAATTCGTTTATAGAAAAAAGCTTGAGATCCGGCGACATTTCCTTTCTTGACTTGGTTCTCGATTCAAGGAGAACTTTGGGGAGAGAATACAGAGAGGGGGAGGGTGTTTCTGGGGCGGCTTTTCTTTCTTGGGTGACCTCTTATATGCTGTTCCTGCCAGCATTCGGCATGGAATTTGTACAGAAGATTGACAGAAAGAAGGCCCGTAAACACTGGCCTGAAGTCGTCCGAGAACGTCTAAAACCGGATGGCCCCACAACGCGCCTTATCGATATCGAAGAAGACTACATCGTACGAAAACAGCAGCAGCTGAATGATCTTCATGATCGGATGCGTAAAACTCTGCCGAGGTAAATTGAAGCCTAATGCAATAGCTATGAGAGATTTTAGGACGTTACTCGATCACTTAAGGGTCTCCTGTTTAATTGCCTCCTCAGCGCTTATTTCTGGCTGTGTTGAGGAGAGTGCCGTCTCTCACTTAGTTGAGCTGGCGATAGATAATCAGGTGTTCGTGCAAGGTGGTGAGTTTGCTCTTGGAGATGTTGGGAAGCCTGATGGCACTCCTTACGTGACTCTGACGGATCATAGCCGCCCAGTGGTTAACGTTAGGATCGATAGTTACTCGATATCGCGGTTCGAGACGACTTGGGGTGAAATGGCAGTCTACTACGAAGATCTTGAGCGAGCTCACCTATATGCAGACCAGTTCAGCTTAAAAAAGTACCTGATGGTTTCGGATGACCCCTTGTCACCCAACTATTACCGAAAGCCCGCCCGGGTACCAAATTACGGAGAGGCTGAGGGGTATTGCGCCTGGCTTGCAGAACGCACCGGGCTGCCTTTTGCTTTGCCTACGGAGGCTCAGTGGGAGTATGCGGCTCGAAGCCGGGGGAGGGCGGTGCCCTATGCCACCGATACAGGCGATGTCGAGAGGGATCCCTACCTGCGCCGCCCAAAAGAGTATGTTGACCCTTCCATACCGCCTTCTGGCAACACCCTGATGCACTCTTCGCTGAAGTTCGAGCGGCGCCCGGTTGGAAGCTACCCACCAAATCCGCTAGGCCTCTATGACATGACCGGAAACGTAGCGGAATGGACTCAGGATTGGTTTCAAGGCGACTATTACAGGAACGCACCCAAGGAAAATCCAAAGGGTCCTGACGGTCCGCTTGATACCGACAATCCTGAAAAAACCGTGAGGGACTGGGCCGGTAGAGGGGAGCACATTGGCGGTGGCGGCACCGTGTTTGCTCGAAGTGGTCAGCACATTGATTCTTCGGGGAATGGTTTCCGTTGTGTCGTTAACCACTCTGAGCCTGTTAACTGATTAACGGAGTGCAATACTCTGACGCTGTACGACAAGTAATTCCGACGATAAATATGTGAGGTTTTCAAGTTCAGAGGAAAAGCTCAGCACTTTAATAAGAGTTGATAAAACAAGGACGTTACTATCAATGCAGTATATTTCAGCCTTTCTCTTCTTACCCTCAACGCTCGTTCTTCTCAGTTATGTAGCGACGACAGTGGCCGGCGGCTCTGGATATTCTTTTCTGGGAATCGAGAATAGGGCTCTGGACATCGGGTTCCTGATCGTCTTCTTTGTCAGCAGTGTGGCTGGATGGCTGACCGTGTTTTTCGGTGTGCCTTTTCGCGATGGAGATCGTATTACCCTCATTGGTAAAGGCTTGCTGATGGGGTTTCTGACGTGGCCTTTCGTAATTATCTCACTTTTTTTCGACGGCAGGATTGCTCTCGCAAGTTGCTTGTTCTTAGGTTGGCTTGGTTTGGCTGTTTCGTTCTTGCCCGCCATGAACAGCTTCTGGAATCGCCGGTTGCCTATACTTGGCATGCTTACGGTTGCACTAGGAATTCCTGTACTGATTAATCCGGCGCTATGGGCTACCTCCAAATCGGCTCCCATACGCGAGGCTTATTGGGGCGTTTATTATCCGGACTATGCAGTAGAAGAGGGTGAAGATTTTGTGGCGTACTATCAGGACCATGAGAAGCGCTTCGAAAAAACTCCACGTTTAATAATTTCCAAAACGGGAATGTTCTTGGTTAACGTCCTGGGTCGCCCGCTATCCAATAGCTTCAACCATTGCGGGGCAAGCGACAACGTTCACGTATTTGTCAGTAGTTCCGCGGACGGTTGTGGTTTCGATAAAACGGAGTTTTCGGGGAATACCCTGGAAATTGTGTTTTACATGCCGGGAAAACTACGTTGCGTTAGTTGCCGGCAGTTTGGCAAGCCAGAGCATTGGATGTGGGTCGAGTCCCTTCAGAATCTGTGATCTGATCCCAAATTTCTAACTCTCGATGCTACCGAAGCCCGTCGATGGCATAGTTCTCAATGGTTCTATAAAATCCCGGCCAACACCTCCCAGGGAAGAACCCAAAACACAAGGATTGAACCATTGAAAACCCTGAATATCCTCAAATACGTCTTCACACTCATTGGCGCCGGTATGCTTGTTGGTGCGGTGATGAGTTACAGCAGTACAGTGTCATTTATCGAGCGAGCTACGGAAGCCACGGGCACGGTCATTGATCTGGAGCGCTCGCGTTCCAGCGATTCAACTACCTACTATCCGGTGGTCGTTTTCGGGGATATCCGTGGTCGGGAGATCGAGTTCCGGTCGCGCTCCGGCTCAAATCCGCCGTCGTTCAGTCGCGGCGAGCGTGTGTCTGTGTTTTACGAGCCGTCGGCTCCGGAGAGTGCTCGAATCAACAGTTTCTTCTCGCTGTGGGGGCTGCCCATGATTCTTGGAGGTATCGGGCTCGTGTTTGGCGCCATTGGCGGCGGGATGCTGTTGTTTGGTTGGAAGAAGAGCCGCTCACAGGCTTACCTGAAAGATCACGGCACCGAGGTGCTCGCAACATTTTCGTCGGTTGAGCAAAACACCAGTCTGACCGTAAACGGTCGTAACCCGTTCCGCATTGTCTGCCAGTGGCAGCATCCGCAAACCGGTGAGCTTCATGTATTCCGAAGCGATAACCTGTGGTTCGATCCGAGTAATCATATTCACCAGGAAACAGTGCCCGTGCTGGTCGATGAGGCCAATCTCAAGCGCTATTGGGTGGATACCTCATTCCTGCCCAAGCTGGCCAGCTAGCAGTCTTTTGCCTCAGGTTCCCGGTGGGCACGATTTTTCGTGGCCCATCGCACAAATGTATTTACGCTCATACCGTTTGTCGGCCCAGGTTTCATAAATCCGGCTGGCAATCGGGTGAATCACCGGCCACAGAAGCGGCTTGAACAACCAGCCAAATCGGGTGTGCGACCAGGCTCGCACATTGGCGTGTAATCCCGTTACCCACTCCCCGGTCCAGCTCATCAGATGCAATCGCCGAAGCAGTTGCTCCCGGGAAGGGAGTTGCTGGTTGCTCGGGTTTTGTTCGTGAATATCCGCAAAGATCAGGTTGCCGGTCTGCAATCTTCGCAGGGTGCGTATCTCACGCGCGCACAGGGGGCAGGAGCCATCGTAGAACAATGTATCGTAGCGCGGTGCCATGGGTTCTCCGCTGTCAGCTGTTTATCCCGAAGGTATACGGTGTGCTGGGCGTGGATGGTTCAGTTTCCTCAAATGCACTTGGTAATTGTTTGATAATGCGGGTGCTTCCTGTAAACGCTACACTGTGTTGCTAATAGCCAGATTGTTGAGCTGGCGAAACTCCTGTGTCCTGAGCGGCACTCCGACAAGGTAAAACAGCCCATGGATGACCAGAAGACAGAATCCCCGCAAACGAATGGCACAGGTTCGCGATCGTTCGCGGATCTCTCCACGCCAATCTACGGGTTGTTCATCCTTGGCATTCTGTACACCCTGTATATTGCTCATCAGATTGTTCTCCCGATCATCCTGGCGGTACTGACCAGCCTGTTACTGGCGCCTCTGGTCAAAAAGGCTTACTTGCGCTGGCGCATACCGCGTGTGGTATCCGCATTGGTTCTGGTGCTGGCGGTCCTTGCCGGAATTCTGGGGCTGGGTGCCGCGGTCGCCACGCCAGCTCTGGAGTGGGCCCAGAAAGCACCGGAGGGGCTGTCTCGCCTGTTGGTGGGGGAGAGTGAGATCATGCGCCAGATCGACAAGGTCAGTCAGTCTGCCGAGCAGGTCGAAAAATCGGTTGAAGAGCTTTCCAAAGATCAGGGCACCAAACCCACCACGGTGGTATTGCAAACCGACTCCTGGCGCAGTCAGTTGATGTCCAAGGCTCGGAACGGCATTGCCGGGCTGGCGCTGGCACTGGCGTTAACCTATTTCCTTTTGGTCAGCGGCGACCGGTTGATTCGCAACTTCGTCAAGCAGTTGCCCCGGTCCCAGCGCAAGACAGTGCTGAGGATCACCCACGATTCCCAGCATCAGATAGCGCAGTATCTGGCGGTGCTGGGGTTGTCCAATACGTCTGTCGGCGTGTTGACCGGCCTGATCTGTTGGGCCATCGGCCTGCCAGACCCGGCCGTCTGGGGCCTGATTGCAGGCCTTGCACGGTTTATTCCGTACCTTGGTAACATGCTTACCATCACCCTGTTGGCCATAGTCTCCGCCATTTCCCTGGACGTGCTCTGGATGATGGTGCTTGCGCCGATCAGCTTCATTGTGCTCACCACGATTGTCGGCTTTTTCCTTGAGCCCTGGATTCATGGTTTCCGGATGGCCATCAACCCCGTGATCATCTTTGTTTCGATCTTCTTCTGGGGCTGGTTGTGGGGGCCAGTGGGGGTTCTCCTTGCTGTGCCCTTGATGACGGTTATCCAGGTGGTCCTCAAGCAGATTCCGCGATTAAGGCCGGTTTATCGGGTAATCGCTCGGTAAACCGGTTGAGTCTAATGGATATCCGTAACAGGCCCTGACACACCCGTTGATCTTTCCTATTCTGTCTGGGTAGTTTATTCACCAGAACAGGAGGGTCTGTTGCCGATGATCCCGTCCTCAATGAAGGCGATGGTTCTGAAAGGCCATGGCGGAATTGATCAGCTAATGTATCAGGATGTACCGGTACCTCAGCCGAGGGAAGGCGAGGTGCTGGTTCAGGTAACTGCCACCGCCAAGAACAACACAGACCGCAAAGCCCGTGAGGGGCTATACCCCACTAAAAAAGGGGAAATGACGTCGTTCCAGATGGGCGGCAAACCTACGCTCACCTTCCCGCGCATTCAGGGGGCCGATATTGTCGGTCGTATTGTTGCTGTGGGCGCGGGTGTCAGTGAACAGCGTATCGGCGAACGCGGCTTGTTGGACTTCAACATCTATGCGGACAACCGCACAGACATCAATCTCACGCCGGATTATTACGGGCATGGCGCAGATGGCGGATACGCCGAGTACGTCGCTTTACCGTCCGATCAGTTCCATCACATTCCCAATCCGGACCTGGCCGACGCCGAGCTCGCTTCCATGGGTATGTGTTCTTATCAGACCGCCTACCACATGCTCACCTCCGCCAATATTCAGGCTGGTGAACGCGTGCTGGTTACCGGTGCCAGCGGTGGCGTAGGTACGGCACTGATTCAGCTCTGCCGGATTATCGGTGCCATTCCCTACGCTCTGAGCCAGAAGGACAAGGCTGATCCATTGCTGAAGCTTGGCGCCGAGGCCGTTCTCGACAGAACCGACATGGATAGCTTTGTCGATCGAGTGAAGGCGGAAACCGGAGGCAAGCCTCTGGACGCGGTCATGGATCTGGTGGGCGGCGACATGACGGACCGTTTCATCGACGCCATGATTTTTGACATGAATGCCCGGAGCACCTATCCGAGGCTGAGTATTGCCGGGGCCAGTGGCGGCAACATCAGCGAAATTCTCTGGACCCGCATCTATCTGTACCAGGTGCAGATTTTTGGTGTGTCCCATGGCACCCGGGAAGAGGCAGAGCAGCTTATGAGATGGATCCGGAGCGGTGATTTGAAGCCGGTACTGCACGGTGCTTTCCGGCTGTCTGAGTTGCACCGCGCGGAGGAGTACTTCGTGAACCGAGGCAGCAATTACCTGGGGAAAATCGTGATTGTGCCCGATGCCCAGTGGCAGGAGCACGGGCAACCCTACGAGGTGGAGGCGGACTGATGAAACCGGAACTGACCATTCAGTTGATGGACACTCACGCCGGTGGTGATGTCAGCCGCATTGTTACCGGCGGCATTGACCTGTTGCCCGGCGACACCGTGCGGGCGCAGATGGAGTACCTCCGGGACGATGCTGACGGCTTGCGCAAACTCCTGCTGGAGGAGCCCTACGGCATTCCCGAAATGTCCGTGGATTTGCTTGTCCCTGCCACCGATCCCAGGGCGGCGGCTGGGTACATTATTATGGAGGTGATGGGATATCCCATCTATTCGGGTTCCAACACCATATGTACGGCGACGGCGGTGCTCGAGGCGGGCATAGTGCCAAAGCAGGAGGGCAAACAACATTTCATGCTGGAATCGCCGGCGGGTCTCGTGAACATTGAGGCTATTGTTCACGACGGCGTGGTAGAAGCGGTCACCTGCGAGGGCTTGCCGAGCTACATCCACACCTACAATGCCAGTATTAACGTGCCGGGCATTGGCGAGGTTGGCTACAGTGTGGCCTATAGTGGCGGTTTCTACGCCCTGGTGGATGCCAAATCACTGGGCTTTGACCTGACCCTTGATGAGGAACGGGAGCTGGCCCGCACCGCGCATGCCATTGTCGAGGCCATTCAGGCTGCCCGTGGATTCTCCCACTACACCCTGGGTGATGTCGGGCCTCTGCCATTTCTGCACTTTATGGGGCCGGAAGAAAAAGTGGCCGATGGCTATTTCCGCTCACGATCGGCCACCTACGTCCACCCCGGCGTGATCTGTCGTAGCACTACCGGTACCGGCACCTCGGCCAGGCTTGCGTTGATGAACTACGAAGGCCGAATCCAGCCGGGTGACAAGCTGGAAACCGTTTCCCTCCGCGATACCGGGTTCATCGGTGAATTCACCACGGTAGAAACCGAAGGCGACTATCAGGTCGTCAAGAACAGTATTACCGGAAAGGGCTATGTGATTGCCCATTCGGACATCGTCGTGAACTGCGACGATCCCATGGTCGACTGTGATGGTCTGCACCACATTCTCTCAAGTCGCCATCCACAGCGCCCTGCAACCTAGACGGACGCCACCGCCTGAAGCAATGGCTGCATGCACCATCAGCGACTAAGATTGATTCAGTAACTCAATCAGTCGCTATGCGTCGTTAATGGGCAGGCTCTGGCAGGGCCTTGCCCACGATACAGGGAATGGTGTCCATGCAGCTTCTTGAGATGTCTTATAAAGAGCGACTCCGTGCACTCGGATGGTCGTTGGTGTTGTCTTTGCTGGTGGGGTGTTCCGAGTCTGCGGAGTCGCCATCGCCTCAGCCCGTTGCGGTGTCGGTGGTGGAGCTCAAAACCTCGGAGGTTCGACCTTCCCGGGAATTCGTTGCCCGCACGTCAGCGTCCGCCCGGGCAGACATCACGGCCCGGATCGAGGCCGAAATCCGTGAGGTGCTGTTCAGAGAGGGCGCGCGGGTGGAGCAGGGGCAGGTGTTACTGCGGCTGGAAGATACGCGCGCCAATGCCGATCTGCAGCAGGCTGAAGCGGAGCTGGCTGCAGCCCGTGCAGAGCTGGACTCCGCGCGCCGGAATCTGGACCGGGGAGAGGATGTTGCGGGTAAAGGCTTCCTGTCGGCAGCAGATCTCGACAAACTCAAGGACCGTTTCAACGCTGCTCAAAGCCGCCTTCAGACCGCAGAAGCGGCGCTTCAGAAGGCACGCACCAACCTTGAGTACGCGGAACTCAAGGCTCCCTTCAACGGCTGGGTAGGCCGCCTGAATTATGATGTCGGCGCGGTGGTCGGGCCGGGTACTGGTCCCATTACGTCGGTTCTGGTGACGGACCCAATGTATGTGGAGTTTCAGGTCAACGAGGCCGAATTCATTGCGTTTCGCCGGGCGGGTGCCGAATCCGCGCAGGCAGTCGCGAAGAGTCTGGACCTTTCACTGACCTTGTCCGATGGTGAAGTCTACGCCCAGCCGGGCACGCTCGACTTCGCCGATGTCCAGACCGACGCCAGTACCGGTACCGTGGCAATTCGTGCCGTGTTCCCGAATCCGGATGCGGTCCTGGTGCCTGGTCTTTACGTCACGCTGAAAGTCTCCGGACATACCGGAGAGGCCCGTGTCCTGGTACCGCAGGTGGCGATTCAGGAGACTATTGAAGGCAAGTTTGTCCTGCTGGTGGATGACCAGAATCAGGTGGCCCAGCGATTCATTAAAACCGGCGCCCGTGACGGAGCATTACTGGTCGTGGAATCCGGCCTGGAGGCCGGGGACCAGGTCATTGTTGAAGGGCTGCAGAAGGTTCGTGCCGGCGTCGCGGTGAATCCGGTCCGCAAAGACATCGATCCAGACACCGGCGTGTTGAGCCAGCCCGGTGAGGTACAGCCATGATCAGCCGCGTGTTTATTCAGCGCCCGAAGTTTGCCTTCGTTATCTCCATTCTCATCACGCTCGCGGGGGCGCTCGCGTTACGTATCCTGCCTGTCAACATGTACCCGGACATGGCGCCACCTCAGGTTCAGGTGACTGCGACGTTGCCAGGCGCCAGCGCCCAGGTAGTAGAGGAGGCCGTCATACGGCCGGTGGAGCAGCAGCTCAACGGCGTGGAGGGCATGATTTACATGGAATCATCGGCCTCCAGCGATGGTACCGCCAAAATCACGCTGACCTTTGAAAGCGGGACCGACACCGACATTGCCCAGGTGAATGTGCAGAACCGGGTCGCGCTGGCCGAGCCCTTCCTGCCAGATGAGGTCCGGCGCCAAGGCGTTATCGTCAGCAAGCAGTCCGGCAACATGCTGCTGGGCATCAACCTGACCTCCAGCCGGGACGACCTGGACGGGGTGTTTCTCAGCAACTATGCCTCAAACAATCTCGTGGAGGCATTGGGCCGGGTTGCCGGGGTGGGCTCCGCCGAAGTGATGGGTGCCAAGGATTACAGCATGCGGGTGTGGCTGAACCCCCGCCGGATGGCCGCTCTGGATGTGACGGTCGCAGAGGTGGCCGCAGCGCTAAAGGAGCAGAACCAGATTGTCGCCGCCGGTAAGCTCGGACAATCCCCGGTGCCGGCCGGGCAGCAGTTTGTCTATAGCATCCAGACGCGGGAGCGGTTATCGGACCCCGAAGAGTTCGGGCAGACGATCCTGCGGTCGCGGCCGGACGGCGGATTTGTCCGGCTGCGGGATGTGGGCCGGATTGAGCTGGGGTCGCGGTCCTACACCTCCACCGCCAAACTGAACAACCGCGATACGGCCTTTCTGGTGATCTACCAGCTCCCGGATGCCAACGCGCTGGATGTGGCGGATCGGGTAAAAGCGTTAGTCGAGAATGCCTCGGCGAGTTTTCCCGAGGGCGTGGAATACAGCGTTCTGTACGACACCACGGAGTTTATCAGCCGGTCTATCAGTGAAGTGGTTGTCACTCTGTTTCAGGCGGTTGGCCTGGTCATTCTGGTGGTGTTCCTGTTTCTTCAGAACTGGCGTGCCACGTTGATACCCAGCATCGCCATTCCGGTTTCGCTGATCGGAACCTTCGCGGTGATGTCTGTACTTGGCTATTCCATCAATACGATCACGCTGTTTGGTCTGGTTCTGGCGATCGGGATTGTAGTGGATGACGCCATCGTGGTGATCGAGAACGTCGAGCGCATTCTCAAGGAAGAAGCCCTGCCAATCCGAGAGGCGGTCAGCAAAGCCATGGCAGAGGTGACCGGCCCGGTCATCGCCACCACGCTGGTGTTGCTGGCGGTGTTTGTGCCGGTTGCCTTCATGCCGGGCATTACCGGCAAACTGTATCAGCAGTTTTCGGTCACGATCTCGGTGGCTGTGATCATATCGTCTGTTAACGCTCTTACGCTCAGTCCGGCTCTGTGTGTGGCCCTGCTCGGGCGTGGTGGCGATCAGTCTGTCCGGTGGCTTCGACCCTTTGAGACACTGATCACGCGCAGTACGGGTGGTTATTCCAAAGCCGTGGCTCAGCTTCTGCGCAAAGGAATGCTGGTGGGGCTGGTGCTGCTGGTTGTGCTGGTCGCCGGTGGCGGACTCTTCAAGGCGGTACCATCGGCGTTCGTGCCACCGGAAGACCAGGGCTTCCTGTTTGTAGATGTGCAGTTGCCAGATGCAGCCTCGTTGGAGCGAACCGATGCTGTGCTGGAAAAAGTGACGGACATGGTGCTTGAAGATCCGGCAGTGACGGATTTCATAACCGTGTCGGGTTTTTCCCTGCTGGGAGGCGCCGCATCCAACAATGGTCTCGGCATTGTCATGCTAAAGGATTGGGAAGAGAGGGAATCGCCGGAGCTTGGCCTGGGCAGCGTGATCCCCAGGCTCTATTCGAAACTCTGGACCGTATCCGAGGCCCAGGTGATGGTGTTTAATCCTCCACCGATTCCCGGCCTGGGCACCTCTGCCGGTTTTGACTATCGCCTTCAGGACAATCAGGGGCGCGATGTTTCGGAGCTGGCACAGGTGATGAATGGCCTGATTTTTCAGGCGAACCAGCATCCGGCCCTGTCCCGGGTATACAGTACGTACCGTGCCAATATCCCCCAGTACCTTCTGGAAGTGGACAGAAACAAGGCCAAGGCCCTTGGCATTCAGCTCTCCGATATTTTCTCGACCTTGCAAACTCAGCTGGGCTCCCTGTACGTGAATGATTTCACCCGATTCGGTAAAAACTACCGGGTGTTGTTGCAGGCCGAAGGCGAGTATCGCCAACGGCCAGAGGATCTCACTCACTATTTTGTCCGAAACCAGGAAGGCGACATGGTGCCACTGACAACGCTGGCGTCGTTGGAACCTGTGCTGGGGCCTTCCAGCATTCAGCATTTCAATCTCAAACGCTCGGTCACCCTGTCCGGCGAGCCCGCTCCCGGGTTTGCCAGCGGCGATGCGATCAATGCCATGGAAGCTCTGTCTGAAAGCCTGCCCCAGGGCTATGAGTTCAGTTGGTCCGGTCAGAGCCTGCAGGAAATCCAGGCGGGTAACCTGGCCGCCGTGATCTTTGTGCTGGCCCTGGTGTTTGTGTATCTGTTTCTGGTGGCCCAATACGAAAGCTGGAGCCTGCCTGTTGCGGTTCTCGGTGCGGTGCCGCTGGCACTCGCCGGTGCCATGGCCGGGCTCTGGCTGGTGGGGCTGGCGAACAACATCTACGCCCAGGTGGGGCTGGTATTACTGATCGGTCTTTCCACCAAAACAGCCATCTTGATTGTCGAGTTTGCCATGCAACTTAGGGTATCGGGACTGTCTACGGCCGAGGCGGCTCAGAAGGCCGCCGTGCTGCGATTCCGAGCGGTTCTGATGACGGCGCTGTCGTTTGTATTGGGCGTTCTGCCGCTCGTCTTCGCCAGCGGCGCCGGCGCCGCCAGCCGTGTGAGCCTCGGTATTACCGTGCTCAGCGGCATGGTGGCGGCGACGATTCTGGGGACACTGCTGGTGCCAGTGTTCTATCAGTGGATCCAAAGCATTCGGGATCGGCGAATGGCAGCGGGTCAGGGCGCTTTGTAGCCCGGTCGCGGCACAGATCAGGCCCTGGTTCGTCGTTTTTCTGCTCGCCGCATCCAGAGCCAGGCGATAAACGCAATCACAGACACCGCCGCGATAATCAGCGTCGCCAGTGCGTTGATCTCTGGTGACACTCCCATCCGAACGGAGGAGAACACCACCATTGGCAAGGTGGTGGCTCCCGGGCCAGACACAAAGCTGGCAATTACCAGGTCGTCCAGCGACAGGGTAAATGCCAGCAGCCAGCCGGAAACCAGTGCCGGAGCGATTACTGGCAGGGTGATGACAAAGAAGGTTTTCAGCGGCGTGCAGCCCAGATCCATGGCGGCTTCCTCAATGGAACGATCCACTTCTCTCAGGCGCGCACTCACCACCACAGCCACGTAGGCGCTGCAGAAGGTGGTATGGGCAATCCAGATGGTGGCCATGCCACGATCCATCGGCCAGCCGATCAGTTGGGCCATTTGCACAAACAGCAGCAACAATGACAGGCCGGTGATTACCTCTGGCATTACCAGAGGGGCGGTGATCATGCTGGACAGCAACGTACGCCCGCGCATCTTCTTGAACCGGGTGATCACGAACGCGCACAGGGTGCCCAAACACACCGCCATGCTGGCGGAATAGAAGGCAATGCGCAGGCTCATCCACACCGCCGACAGGATCTGTTCGTTGGCGAGCAAGGCGCCGTACCATTTGGTGGAGAACCCGGCCCATACCGATACCAACCGTGAGGCGTTGAACGAGTATACGATCAGCACCACCATGGGCAGATACAAGAACAGCATGCCCAGCATCAGCATGGTCTTCGAGAAACTTGGGGCTTTTAACCTAACCATTCTTTTCCATCTCCCGGGCCTGGAAGCGGTGGAACAACACAATGGGTACCAGCAGCAGCGCCAGCATCACGATTGCCAGCGCAGAGGCCACCGGCCAGTCTCGGTTGTTGAAGAACTCTTCCCAGAGCACCTTGCCGATCATCAGGGTATCCGGACCACCCAGCAGTTCCGGAATCACGAATTCGCCCACGGCTGGAATGAACACCAGCATGGAGCCAGCCAGGATTCCGGCCTTGGACAACGGCAGGGTAATGGCCCAGAAGGTGGTCAGGCTGCGGCAGCCCAGATCCGACGCCGCTTCCAGCAGGCGTATGTCCAGCTTCACCAGATTGGTGTAGATGGGCAGGATCATGAACGGCAGGTAGGCATAGACGATCCCCAGAATCACCGCGAAGTTGGTGTTCAGCATTTTCAGCGGCGATTCGATCACGCCCAGCCACAGCAGGAAGCTGTTGAGCAGGCCCTGGTTACCGAGTATGCCCATCCAGGCATACACCCGAATCAGGAACGAGGTCCAGGACGGCAGCATCACCATCAGCAGGAACACCAGTTGCCAGTGCTTCGGCGCGCGGGCCATGGCATAGGCCATGGGGTAGCCGATCAGCAGGCAGAACAAGGTGGCCAGAAACGCGGTTTTCACCGAGCCCCAATAGGCGGCAATGTAGAGGCTGTCGGAAGCCAGGAACAGGTAATTGCCAAAGTTCACCACCACCGACAGGGTGTTCGCCACCCATCGGAACACCGGCTCGTAGGGCGGAATAGCCATCACCGCCGAGGTCAGGCTGATCTTTAAAACCAGCGCAAACGGCAGCAGGAAGAACAGCAGCAACCAGGCGAAAGGCACACCGAAGACAACCCGCCGGTGAAATACCACCGCCCGCACCCGCTCCGCCAGAGGGGTTGCCAGAAGCTTCTTGGTCATGGCGTCAGTTCCAGAGCAGGATAGGGCTGGAGGCTTCCCAGGATACATAGACCCGGTCGCCCCAGGTGGGCCGCTCACCACGGCGTTCCACATTGGCCATGGTGGCCTGCACCCGCTTGCCGCTGGCGAGCTTCACGTAGTAAGACGTGATGTCACCCAGGTAAGCAATGTTGTCCACCGTGCCGCAGCTCCAGTTGCTTTCGCCTTCGGGCTTCTCGGTCGTCAGGTAGATCTTCTCCGGGCGCAGGGCGATCAGGGTTTCTGTGGTTTCTGCGGGCGTGGTCACGCCCCGGTCGATAAACACCGGAGCATCCAGCAGGTCGCTGGTCAGCGAGATGCTGTCGGAGTTGTCTTCCAGGATATTCGCCTCGAAGATATTCACCGAGCCAATGAACTCCGCCGTCATGCGGCTGTTCGGGCTTTCGTAGATATCAATGGGCGAGCCCACTTGGGCAATCCGGCCGTAAGACATGATGGCAATGCGGCTGGCCATGGTCATGGCTTCTTCCTGGTCGTGGGTCACCATCAGGCAGGTCACGCCCACCTTCTCCAGAATATCCACCAGTTCCAGCTGCATTTCGGTGCGCAGTTTTTTGTCGAGCGCGCCCATGGGCTCGTCCAGCAGTAGCAGTTTGGGCCGTTTCGCCAACGAGCGGGCCAGGGCTACGCGCTGTTGCTGGCCGCCGGAAAGCTGTTGCGGCTTGCGTTTGGCGTAGGGCTCCATTTTCACCAGCTTGAGCATGGCGGCCACTCGGTCGGTGATTTCGTTCTTCGGCAGCTTGTCCTGTTTCAGACCCATAGCAATGTTCTGCTCCACGGTCATGTGCGGGAACAGGGCATAGGACTGGAACATCATGTTGGTGGGTCGCAGGTACGGCGGCAGGGCCGTGATGTCCTGACCATCCAGCACAATGCGGCCGGAATCCGGGGTCTCGAAGCCCGCCAGCATGCGCAGCAGGGTGGATTTGCCACAGCCGGAGCCACCCAGAAGAGCAAAGATCTCGCCCTTGTGGATGTCCAGGCTGACGTCATCTACCGCCAGGGTGCTGTCAAAGCTCTTGGAGATGCCCTTGATGCTGAGAAGTACCTCCGCTTGCGCGGAGGTATTGTTGATCACGGCCACCGTCAGCGACCGGATTTCACGCTGGTCCAGGTACGGGTCATCAGACGCTGGGCGTCCTGAGGCCGACCTTCCATGATGTACAGCTTCTTCATCACCTCATCGGTGGGATAGATGCTGGTGTCGTTACGGATTTCTGCCTCCACAAACTCATCGGCCGCTTTGTTCGGATTGGCGTACCACACGTAGTTGGTGACATCGGCGATGATTTCCGGGCGCATCAGGAAGTTCATCAGCTTGTGGGCGTTCTCCACATTCGGCGCGCCGGCCGGAATGGTCATCATGTCAAACCACAGCACCGCGCCCTCTTTGGGGATGGTGTAGCGGATGACGTTGCCGTTCTCGGCTTCTTCCGCGCGGGCAGCGGCCTGCAGGATGTCGCCGGAGTAGCCGGCGGCCACGCACAGGTCGCCGTTAGCCAGATCGCCAATGTAACGGGAAGAGTGGAAATAGGTGATGTTCGGGCGCACAGCCTTGATCACTTCACCGCCTTTTTTGATGTCGTCGGCGTTGTTGCTGTTCGGGTCCAGGCCGATGTAGGCCATGGCGGCACGCACCATTTCTTCACCGGAATCCAGCATGGCAATGCCACAGCCGCCAGCGGCCAGCTTGCCGGTCACTTCCGGGTCAAACACCAGAGCCCAGGAGTCGGTCGGTGCGGTGTCACCCAGAATCTCCTGAATGCGGCCTTCGTTGTAGCCATAACCGTTGGTGCCCCACAGGTACGGCAGGGAGAACTGGCTGCCCGGGTCGACCTTTTCCAGCTGGGTCATCAGGTCCTGGTTCAGGTTGGTCATGTTCGACAGTTGGCCATGGTCCAGCGCGACAAAGGCTTTGGCAGAAATCTGCTTGGCCACGTAGTGGTTGGAAGGCACAACCAGGTCGTAGCCCGAACGGCCAGACAACAGGGCGGCTTCCAGCACTTCGTTGCTGTCGTAAACGTCGTAAACAACTTTGATGCCGGTTTCCGCGGTGAACTTCGCCAGGGTGTCCTCGGCGATGTAATCAGACCAGTTGTAGACACGCACTTCTCCGGCTGCAAAAACCGAAGAGGCACCCAGAGACATAGCAACAGCGGCGGCAAGCGCCTGTGGCTTACACAACTTCAACATTGGATGGTGTCCCTCACTGAAAAGGGATGGATACAAAGCGTGCAGGACGCACGCGGTGTTGTGCAGGTCTGCTGAGGGTGGCCGGAGGTGGCAGGTGTTTGTGAAAACACCGGGGTGCCGCCTTTTGACTCCTTTGAGGCTTATCCTGGAAACGGTGGTGGGGAATCCGACCGTATTCGCGCGATATTTATCATGAGAATTCTGGCCGCGCCACTTTTTTTTTCCGGATTTGATAAGCGCTTGTGCCTACCGTTTTCCGCGGGCCAGAAAAGGCCGCCCGCAGCGTGGCGGGCGGGTTTAAGACGGGTGCTTACTGCACGGTGATGGTTTTTGTGACCAGCTTGCCATTCTTTCGGATAGGTCCGTCTTCCTTGGCGCCTAGCGTGTATTCAAAAATGCCGGTCTGGTTGCCACCGGCTTCGCTGTGGACCATAAGCATGAGCATGTCACCGGCGGATACTTCCTCGGTAAGAATCGCCGCCACATCCATATTTTTGCCGGCCCTTAATGGTGCGTGGGCGACCACCGGGCCAGGCTTCATAGCCGAATCGGTACGGTGAACCACCAGCCAGCCGTTTTCCTCGGCAACGACTTTGCGGGCAGAGACCACGCCATTGCCCACGGACTGATCCATGGCCCAGACACCGGCCTTGTGATCCTCGGCCTGGGTGGTCGGGGTAAGCGCCAGTGCCGACGCTACGGTGGCTGCCATAAACAGGATGTTCTTGCTGTGCTTTTTCATTACGTTCTCCTTGCTTCACTTAGGTAAAACCCATCAAGGCTGTTGTTTTCTGATGGGTTACCGGCAGCTACGGAGACAACGTCCGAAAGTTTCAGGGAATGTGATATTTACAGACGGTTGGTATCAGCACCCTCACCGGTGGGATACAGAAAACCGTGAAGCGCGGGCCCGGTGGGCTGTCCGGTGGGCGATCCGCCCCGGGGCTCCAGACTGATGCCAAACGTTGCGCGACGCAGCAGCTCCGCGTCGTAATTCGTGAGCGCGGCCGGGTCTACTTCAAAATGCTCGTTCAGGACGCCCACGGATCTTGGCGTCGGGCCAAGTTCGTCATCCTTTATCCAGAGTTGGTAAGACTGGTTCCCGGCGGGCCGGGCGGTGACGGGTTGAATGTTCAGTTGTTTCCTGGCCAGATCCACCGTCAGCAGGAAAGCCGGCTGTTCGTCATTGTGCTGGAACACAGCCACATAGGGGCTTTCTGTTGGGGTGGGCTCAAGCATCATCACGGCAATCAGAAGCATCGCGGCAATCGAAGTTGCCGCTGTGCTCAGGCGCCACCTGGACACTTGTTGCCGGAGCCTGACCACCTCGTTGTGCTGCGACGAGGCCTGCTCCAGCTGATCAATGGAACGCTCAATCCGGGCGAAAAGCCCGGGGGCGGGGTCGACCGGTTCGATTTCCTCGTTCAGAGTGGACAGCCGTGATTCCCACTGCAGTATCTGCGCGTCCAGCTCTGGATGGGTGGTCCGCAGGCGCTGAACGCGCTGGCGATCTTCGACCGGCAGGGTCCCCAGAACGAACTCTGCCGCCAGCATGTCCAGGTCGTCTCGTTCGATCATGAGTCCAGGCACCTTTTCAGCTGTTTAAGGGCGCGGTGAAGCCAGGTTTTTACGGTGTTGACCGGCTGTTCGAAATAGTCTGCCAGTGCATCGCGGGTCCAGCCATTCAGATACGCAAGCCGCACCATGTCCGCACGGTCCTTATCCAGTTCTTCGAAACACCGGTTGAGCCGGGCCTGGGCCTGCACATCGTCAATCCGGTCGATCACGTTTGGCGAACGACTTGGGATCTCGTCAATATCGGTTTCCTGACCTTCCCGCTCTACCGGTTGTTTGCGTAGCGCGTCAATGGCCGCATTTCTGGCAATAGAAACCAGCCAGGTGATAGGGGAGGAACGGGTTTCGTCAAACAGCGCAGCCCGTTGCCAGACCTTGATAAACGATTCCTGGAGTACATCCTCCGCCCGAGCCCTGTCTTTCAGGATACGCAGTATGACCCCCAGAAGTTTCGGGGCTGTGGCCCGATACAGTTCAGCAAAGGCCGTACGGTCTTTCTCAGCAACCGCGTGGAGCCAGGCCGTGACGGGGTGATCCGATGCCACCACCGGCCTCAGTTAGCCGGCTCGGGGGATCGGCCCGGGGTGCCGATATAGAGATAAACGGAGTGCTGTGAACGGTCCTGAACGCGATGCAGAGAGACGGCCGGGCCGGCCTTGCCGCTGTTCTGATAACGCGTCACTTCACCGGCGGGGCGGCCATCCCGTTCGCGCCCGGCTTCGGTACCTTGCCAGTTTTCCCCAAGGCAGGCGCTGAGCTGGTTGTTAGCTTGCTGATACATGGCTGTTGCCACCTCCTGGTTCGGTGCGCCGACCGTGCAGGTGTATGCGGCATCGCCGTTGCCCCACTCCCAGATTTCGCAATGGCCTTTGATTAACTGCTCTTTGGCCCGGTAAAGGGTCACCATGGCGTAGCTTGAGCCATTGCCGCGATAGGCATCAAAGCCGGTGGTGTAATCGGCAACAACCGATTGCAGGGTTGCACAGGGATCATCGGTTCCGCTGGTGACGGGCCCGAAACTGCTGCAGCCAGACAGCAAAGCCAGCGAGGCAGACAGTGCCAGCATGGGGCGACGGTTCGTGGTCATCGATCATTCCTTGTTCGGGGGAAGTGCCAGAACCCTATTTGAGCCCAACCATCAATGGGATGCAATGCCGGTGCATGAATCAGTGCCGCGCTGTGTGGCGATAGTCTGTGGGCGACTTCCCCATCACTTTTTTGAACAGCCGTGAGAAGTAATAGGCATCGTCATAGCCCAGTTGCCGGCTGATGTCGGCGAAGCTCTGGCTGGTGGTATCCAGCAACTCACAGGCCCGTTCCACTTTGAGATGCAGGAAGTGCTGGATTGGCGAGGTGCCGGTCTGTTCCCGATACCGGGTGGCGAAGTGAGCCGGCGACAGGCCGGAAAGCTCGGCCAGCTGGTTCAGGGTCAGGCGTTCCTCCAGGTGCTCCCGCATGAAGCTGTGCAAGGAGTCCAGCTCGGCCTGCCGGGCCTGGCTGGTTTCGTCGGCGTTGATGGGCACGGCGGCCAGCAACTGTCGTAGCCGATTGCTGGCGTGGATCAACCCACGGGCCCGGAAGCCCGTCTGCCGCACCGACAGCAGGCCGTTGAAATCCACCAGTAACCGGGGCTGTCTGCCCAGATGCCGGATGCGGGTGCTGTCATCAAAGCCCATGTACTGGCCGAAGTCTTCGGCCAGGGGGCCGGTATAGTGAACCCAGTGAATGGTCCAGGGGTTGTCCGGGTCGGCGGTGTACCGATGGCTGGCGCCGGCGGGCAGTAGCAGGAGGTCGCCGGCCTCGACTGTGTGGGGCACGCCGGCGACGTTCAGAAAGGCCTTGCCGTCTGTGCAATAGATCAAAAGATTATCACGGTGGTGTTCCCTATGCATGTGATGCCCGGCCGCTCTCCGATAATGCCCGAAGGCAAGTGGATACAGCTCCCGGGTGAGCGGATGTGCCGCCAAAAGCCGCACAATAGGCTCTGGCACCACATAGCGAACACTGTCGGCTGGCACGGGCCACTGTGAGGTTTGAGTGGCCGGTTTCTTGGCTGGGATCTCAGTCATCGAAAAATAATCCATCATGGGCGAAATTTAGTCAATCACCAACCGTAAATCCGCGTGCTAGTCTTTCTTCAAATCATCGTCGGATCTGCCTTGTTATCGGTAGGCCGGCTCATCCCGGATAACAACAAACAGGGAACATCATCATGAAAAATGTACCTCAGTTTATTGCAGGGGAATTCGTTCAGAGCCAGACCCAGAACTGGATCGACGTGACCAACCCCGCCACCAACGAAGTGATTGCCCAGGTGCCCTGCGCCACTGCCGACGAGATGCGTCAGGCGATTGATAACGCCAGTGAAGTGTTCAAGAGCTGGAAGGAAACCCCGGTTTCTGAGCGAGCACGGGTGATGCTGCGTTATCAGGCGCTGCTTAAAGAACATCACGACGAAATCGCCGAGATCCTGTCCCAGGAAACCGGCAAGACCTTTGACGACGCCAAAGGCGATGTCTGGCGTGGCATTGAAGTGGTGGAACACGCCGCCAACGTGGCTTCCCTGATGATGGGCGAGACCGTTGAGAACGTGGCCCGCGAGGTAGATACCCATTCCTGGATCCAGCCTCTGGGGGTGTGTGCCGGCATTACGCCATTCAACTTCCCGGCCATGATCCCGCTGTGGATGTTCCCCATGGCCATTGCCTGCGGCAACACTTTTATTCTGAAACCGTCCGAGCAGGACCCGCTGACACCAACCCGCCTGGCCGAGCTGTTTGAACAGGCCGGCGCACCCAAGGGTGTACTGCAGGTGGTTCACGGGGCCAAAGAGCAGGTTGATACCCTGCTGACTGATCCGGCCATCAAGGCCGTATCCTTTGTCGGTTCGGTTCCGGTCGGGCAGTACATCTACGAAACCGGTACCCGCAACATGAAACGGGTGCAGAGCTTCGCCGGCGCCAAGAACCACATGGTGATCATGCCGGATGCGGACAAACAACAAGTGATCAACGCCCTGGTAGGTGCCTCTGTAGGTGCCGCAGGCCAACGCTGTATGGCGATCTCGGTGGCGGTCTTCGTGGGCGCTGCCCAGGAGTGGATTCCGGAGCTGAAAGAGGCCATGGCGAAAGTGCGCCCCGGCGCCTGGAACGATTCCGGTGCCAGCTATGGCCCGGTGATCAGTGCCAAGGCCAAAGACCGCATCGAATCGCTGATCGCCACCGGTGAAGCCCAGGGCGCCAAACTGCTGCTGGACGGCCGTGGCTGCACCGTTGACGGGTTGCCGGAAGGCAACTGGGTAGGGCCGACCCTGTTCAGTGAAGTCACACCGGACATGGATATCTACAACGAAGAGATCTTTGGCCCGGTGCTGTCCTGCGTCAACGTTGACAGCCTTGGTGATGCCATCGAGCTGATCAACGCCAGCCCGTACGGCAACGGAACCTCCATCTTTACCAGTCATGGCGGCGCGGCGCGTCGGTTCCAGCACGAGATTGATGTGGGCCAGGTGGGTGTGAACATTCCCATTCCGGTGCCCCTGCCGTTCTTCTCGTTCACCGGCTGGAAGGGTTCGTTCTACGGTGATCAGCACGCTTACGGTAAACAGGCGGTGCGCTTCTACACCGAGACGAAAACGGTGACCTCCCGCTGGTTCTCCAGTGAGGCGACCTCATCCGAGGCCAACTTCTCCATCCAGCTTCGTTAATCTCGTTGTCGGTGAGGTTATTGGGCCGGTTCCCCCACCGGCCCCTTTTTCCGCTTCTTCAGTGGAAGCCCCGACCGTAACAACCAAGGAGCCTGACGATGGATTTTAATCTCACTGAAGACCAGCAGGCGTTTCGGGATGCTGCCCGAGCCTTCGCTGAAAAATCCATGGCGCCCCAAGCCGCCCAGTGGGACGCCGAGCATATTTTTCCGGTCGATGTCATGAAAGAAGCCGGAGCCATGGGTTTTATGGGTATGTATACGCCTGAATCCCTGGGTGGTATGGGCTTGTCTCGCCTGGATACCTCGGTGATTGTGGAAGAGTTGGCGGCAGCGTGCCCGTCCACCGCCGCCTTCATCACCATCCACAACATGGCCACCTGGATGGTGGCAAGTTTCGCCTCTGATGATCTTCGCCAGGAAATTGTCCCCAGGCTGGCCAGTGGTGAATGGCTGGCTTCGTATTGCCTGACTGAACCCGGTGCCGGCTCCGACGCCGCCAGTCTCCGCACCCGCGCGGTTCGGGATGGCGACAGCTATGTGATCAATGGCAGCAAAATGTTCATCTCCGGCGCTGGCGCAACCGATATTCTGGTTCTGATGGCGCGCACCGGAGACGCCGACAGCGGTTCGAAGGGCATCTCTACCTTCGTGATACCAGCGGATGCCGACGGTGTCTCCTACGGCAAGAATGAGGAAAAGATGGGGTGGCATAGCCAGCCCACGCGCCTGGTTACCCTGGAAGACGTTCGCGTGCCTGCCAGCAATCGGGTGGGTAATGAAGGCGATGGCTTTGCCATTGCGATGAAGGGCCTGGACGGCGGCCGCCTGAATATCGCCACCTGTTCCCTGGGCGGTGCCCAGGCGGCCTTGCTCCGGGCCCGGAATTATATGCACGAGCGCCAGCAGTTTGGTAAGCCGCTGGCGGCCTTCCAGGCGCTGCAGTTCAAGCTGGCAGACATGGTTACCAACCTGGTGGCTGCCCGGCAGATGGTGCGTTTGGGTGCGTTCAAACTCGACAGTGGCGACCCGGAGGCTACGCTGCATTGTGCCATGGCCAAACGATTCGCCACCGACGCCTGCTTTGAGGTGGCCAACGAAGCCCTGCAGCTGCATGGCGGCTACGGTTACATCCGGGAATACCCGCTTGAGCGTTACCTTCGGGATTTGCGGGTACACCAGATTCTGGAAGGCACCAACGAAATCATGCGCCTGATCATTGCCCGCCGGCTGCTGGACGACGGCGTTGCCGAAGCGATCCAGTAACCGGCCACGGACTATAGAGGAATTTGTGATGAGTGAACTGATTCAACTGGAAAAACGCGGCCACATTGCGGTATTGACCATCGCCAATCCGCCGGCCAACACCTGGACGGCCGATTCCCTAGCCGCGCTGAAGGCGACCGTGGAAGAGCTCAACGCCGACCGGAATATCTTCGCGCTGGTGGTGACTGGCCAGGGGGAAAAGTTCTTCTCCGCCGGTGCTGACCTGAAAACCTTCGCCGACGGCGACCGGGCTCGCGCCAACGACATGGCGCAACGATTCGGTGAAGCGTTCGCAGCGCTGACGGCGTTCCGTGGCGTATCGATTGCCGCCGTAAACGGTTATGCCATGGGTGGTGGCCTGGAATGTGCCATGGCCTGTGATATCCGGATTGCAGAAGAGCATGCCCAGATGGCTCTGCCGGAGGCCAGCGTTGGCCTGCTGCCCTGTGCCGGCGGCACCCAGAACCTGCCCTGGCTGGTGGGTGAGGGTTGGGCCAAGCGCATGATTCTGTGTGGTGAACGGGTAACCGCCGCCAAGGCCCTGGAAATCGGATTGGTGGAAGAAGTGGTGCCCACCGGCAACGGCCTGGAAGCCGCCCTGAAACTGGCGGAAGGTGCCTGTAAGCAGAGCCCTTCGTCCATCGCCCGCTGCAAGCAGTTGGTGATGAGCGCCCGCGACGGTCGCAGCCACAGCGACGGCTGGCGCATGGAGCGTGAATTGTTCGTGGAGCTGTTCCATACCGAAGACCAGAAAGAAGGCGTGAATGCGTTTCTTGAGAAGCGTAAGCCCGACTGGAAAAACCGATAACCCGGATTCGCTATGAGTGATCAACCAATCGTATTTGAAGAATGGAAAACCGCTGATGGTGAGCTGATTGCCGTGGCACGGCTGAACACGCCGCGCAATCTCAACTCACTGTCGATGGATATGATCAGCCTGCTCAAGCCCCAGCTCAGCCGCTGGGCCGAGGATCCCAAGGTTCAGGCTGTCTGGCTGGAAGCCGAGGGTGACAAAGCCTTCTGCGCTGGCGGCGATATCGTCTCGCTGTACCGGGCCATGACCGAGCCGGGCAAACTGGCGGAGGGCGAGCGCTTCTTTAACGAGGAATATGAGCTGGATTACCAGATCCACACCTACCCGAAGCCCATCGTTTGCTGGGGCAACGGCATTGTGATGGGTGGCGGTATTGGTCTGATGGTGGGTGCTTCTCACCGGGTGGTGACCGAACACTCGAAGCTCGCCATGCCGGAAGTCAGCATCGGCCTGTACCCGGATATCGGTGCCGGCTGGTTCCTGAACCGCATGCCCATGCGCACGGGCCTGTTTCTGGGACTGACCGGTGCCCGCATGAACGGCGCCGATGCATTGTTCGTGAACATGGCCGACCGGTTTATCTCCCATGGTCTGAAAGACCAGGTTGTGGATGCCCTGAAAGCGGCGGATTGGCAACGAGCGGAGGCGCAGGCGGTGGTGAGCGCAGTGCTGCGGCAGTTTGAACAGCAGAGCCGTGAGGCCTTACCCGCGTCTCCCGTGCGTGAGCATTTTGAAGACATCCAGCAGGCCACCGATGCGGATTCTCTGGAGCAGGTGGTGGCGCAACTGGACGAGCTGGGGGCTCGGGAAGATTGGCTCGGCAAATCGGTGAAGGGGCTGAAGGCCGCGTCTCCGACCTCCCTGGCCCTGATGTGGCAACACTACCACCGCAGCCGCCTGCACAGCCTGAAAGAGGTGCTCGACAACGAGTTGGTGATGTCCCACAACAGCCTGAAGAAAGGTGAATTTGCCGAGGGCATACGGGCATTGCTGATCGACAAGGATATGCAGCCCCGCTGGCGCTATGCCTCACTCAGTGAAGTGGACAGCGCCTGGGTTAACGGATTTTTCAGCCAGTAGTCTGCCTTTGCGCAGCGATGACCCGTACAACAACAAGGAGAAGCAACATGGCCAAGATTACCTTTATCGGCCTGGGCAACATGGGTGCGCCAATGGCGGCCAACCTGCTCAAGGCCGGCCACGACGTTACCGTGTTCGATTTGTCCAAGCCAGCAGTTGAGGCCCTGGTGGCCGAAGGTGCCCGCACGGCGGATTCCGGCAAAGCCGCCGCCGAGGGCGCAGAATGCGTGATCACCATGCTGCCGGCCGGCAAGCATGTGGAGGCGGTCTACCTGGGTGACGATGGCCTGCTGGCTGCATTGCCAGCCGGCACGCTGGTGATCGATTCTTCCACGATTGCCCCGGAAACGGCCTGCAACGTCGCCGAACAGGCGGCTGAGCGAGAGCTTGCGTTTATTGATGCCCCGGTATCCGGAGGTGTGGGTGGTGCCAAAGCCGGCACGCTCACCTTCATCTGTGGCGGCGACGCGAGTACCTTCGAGAAAGCCAAGCCGATTCTGGAAGGCATGGGTAAAAATATCTTCCACGCCGGCCCCCATGGTGCCGGGCAGGTGGCCAAGATCTGCAACAACATGCTTTTGGCGATCCTGATGGCCGGCACCAGCGAAGCCCTGGCCCTGGGTGCGAAAAATGGCCTGGACCCTGCCGTACTCTCGGAAATCATGAAACAAAGCTCTGGCGGTAACTGGGCACTGAATGTCTATAACCCCTGGCCGGGGGTGATGGAGGGTGTGCCAGCCTCCCGCGAGTATCAGGGCGGTTTCCTGGTGAACCTGATGGCGAAGGATCTGGGCCTGGCCTTCGACAACGCGGTGACCAATCAGGCGTCGATTCCCATGGGCTCCCTGGCCCGAAACCTGTTCCAGCTGCATGCCGGGCAGGGCAACGGAGAGCTGGATTTCTCCAGCATTCTGCGGCTGTACAAACCGGAGTAAGCAGGGGAGGGCGATGGCAGGTCGCCCTTTCTTTTTAGCCTAAAGTTTACCTTTACGTAAAGTGAAGGCTATGCTAAACCTGACTAAATCTTGTGCAACCAACAACGACAACAAATGGAGTGTACGATGAGCCTACCGCACTACAACGAGGTGTATGACAACTTTGATGCGGCCGCACTGGAAGCGGAAATCCTGGACGGGCGCCTGGACAGTGGCCTGAACGTCTGCCACGAAATCTGTGATAAATGGGCTTCCGACCCGCACAAGGTTGCGCTGTTTTACGAGAAAGTGGGTGGTGGTGATGGCGTGCTTACCTTCGCAGAGCTGAAAGCAGCCTCGGCCCGCTTTGCCAACTATCTGAAGTCTCATGGTGTCAAAAAGGGTGACCGGGTAGCGGGCCTGCTGCCGCGGGGCCCGGAACTCCTGATCGTGATTGCCGGCACCTTGCGCCTGGGTGCGGTTTACCAGCCGCTGTTTACCGCGTTTGGCTCCGGGGCCATTGAATACCGCCTGGAAAAAGCCGGCACCAAACTGGTGGTCACCGATCCGGACAACTATCCCAAGCTGAACGACGTCAACAACTGCCCGCCGGTGTTGTGCGTGAACGCCGCCGCCACGGGCGAGGACGTTGCAGACTTCCAGCAGGTACTGGACCAGCAGTCAGACCAGTGTGAGCCGGTGATGATCACCGGCAGCGATCCGTTCCTGCAGATGTTCACCTCCGGTACTGTCGGCAAAGCGAAAGGCGTGGCGGTGCCCGCCAAAGCCCTGTTGGCCTTCTATGTGTACATGAAGTACGCCATTGAACTGCGCGACGACGATGTGTTCTGGAATGTGGCTGACCCCGGCTGGGCCTATGGTCTGTACTACGCCGTTACGGGCCCGCTGTTGATGGGCCACGCCACGCATTTCAACCCCAACCCGTTCACCCCTGAATCCACCTACGACATGATCCGCAAGTACAAGATCACCAACCTGGCGGCGGCGCCCACGGCGTATCGGCTGTTGAAGGCCAACGATCAGGTCTTGCCGGAAGGGGAGAATCTGGGGTTGCGGGTGTGCAGCAGTGCGGGTGAACCACTGAACCCGGAAGTGGTGAACTGGATTGCCCGCCGGCACTTCTGCCCGGTCAAGGATCATTATGGCCAGACAGAAACCGGTATGACCTGCTGCAACTTCCATGGCCTGGAGCACACCATTCGCCAGGGTTCCATGGGGTACTCATCGCCCGGGCATCGGGTGGTGGCGCTGAACGAGAAAAACGAAGAGGTGGGGGCCGGCGAGATTGGCCAGTTGGCGGTGGATATCAAAGCCTCGCCACTGTTCCATTTCGATGGTTACACCTGGGGTGAGAAAGACCCGTTCGTGAACGGCTACTACCTGACCGGTGACATGGTGATCTGCCATGGCGATGGCGGCTATTCTTTCAGTGGCCGGGACGATGACATCATCACCACCGCAGGCTACCGCGTGGGGCCGGCCGATGTCGAAAGTACCTTGCTGGAACACGCCGCTGTTGCCGAATCCGGTGTCGTGGCCAAGCCCGATGAAAAGCGCGGCTCGATCATCAAAGCCTATGTTGTGATCAAAGCTGGCCAGGAGCCGGTGGACGACCAGGCGCTCAAGGAGGAGTTGCAGGAACTGGTTCGCCGTCGTCTGTCCACTCACGCCTATCCGCGTGAGATCGAATTCGTGGATGAACTGCCGAAAACGCCCAGTGGCAAGATCCAGCGCTTCGTGCTGCGCAACCGGGCCCAGGATGAGGTGCCGGCATGAAAGTGACCTTCGAGGAGCTGAAAGACTTCCTCGAGGTTCAGTTCCCCCAGGGGGCCGCATACGGCTCCCTGGAGGCACTGGGTGACGGCTGGGCGGAAATGACCCTGGCCGTGGAGGATGATCACCTGCGCCCGGGCGGGACCGTATCCGGGCCAGCGATGATGGCGCTGGCGGATGTCACCATGTACGCAGCCTTGCTCAGCCGGATTGGCCTGGTGCCGTTGGCGGTGACGACGAACCTGAATATCAACTTCCTTCGCAAGCCCGTGGCACATGCGCCGATACGGGCACGGGCGACCCTGTTGAAGGTGGGGCGCACCATGGGCGTGGGCGAGGTTTTCGTCTATTCCGATGGCATGGAAGACCCGGTGGCACACTCCACCATGACCTATTCCATACCGCCCGAGAAATAACAAAATTAGTTCTTGACGTTTACGTGCACGTAAATCTAATCTGTGTGCTAGTTGCGAAATACAACAATAACAAAAGGTGAAGTGGCTCATGAGTGAACAGTACGTTCTCGAGACCCGTAACCTGGTCAAGGAATTCAAGGGGTTTGTTGCCGTTAACGACGTCAACCTCCAGATCCGTCAGGGGGATATCCACGCCCTGATCGGCCCCAACGGTGCCGGCAAGACCACCGTATTCAACCTGTTGACCAAGTTCCTGATTCCCACCCGCGGGCAGATTCTGTATCGCGGCGAAGACATCACTCCCCTGAAATCCGCCGCCATTGCCCGTAAAGGCATTGTTCGCTCCTTCCAGATCTCTGCCGTGTTTCCCCACATGACCGCGCTGGAAAACATTCGCGTGGCCCTGCAAACCGCAGAGGGCTCCTCCTACAGCTTCTGGAAATCCGGCAACTCCCTGCACAAGCTCAACGAGCGCTGCATGGAGCTGTTGGAGTCTGTTGGCCTGGCCGAGTTCGCCAATACCACCACGGTAGAGCTGGCGTATGGCCGCAAACGGGCGCTGGAGCTGGCCACCACCCTGGCCATGGAACCCCAGTTGTTGCTGCTGGACGAACCCACCCAGGGCATGGGCTCGGAAGACGTTGACCGCGTTGTGGAACTGGTGCGCAAGGCCGCACAGGGCCGGACGGTACTGATGGTGGAGCACAACCTGAGCGTGGTCAGCAAACTGTGTGACCGCATCACCGTACTCGCCCAGGGTGCAGTCTTGACGGAAGGCGATTACCAGACGGTCTCCGCCGACCCGCGTGTGCGCGAGGTGTATATGGGCAGTGATGGCAGTGGCGAGCGGGGGTTACAGGCCGCCGCCAGCGAAAATGTGGAGGCGGCCCAATGAGCAAGAATCCGGACCGCGAATACGAGCAGCTGCGCATTTCCGGCCTGCACGCATTCTATGGCGAATCCCACATTCTGCACGGCATCGACATGGTGGTTCAGCGGGGCGAACTGGTCACACTGCTCGGCCGAAATGGCGCCGGGCGCAGCACCACGCTGAAAGCCATCATGAACATGGTGGGCCGGCGCACGGGCTCCATCATGATCAACGGCGAAGAAACCATGCAGTGCGCGCCTCATCATATTGCCAGGTTGGGTGTCGGGTATTGCCCCGAGCATCGGGGCATTTTTTCCTCCCTCAGCGTGCAGGAAAACCTCACCCTGCCGCCGGTGGTGCGCAGCGGTGGCATGAGCCTGGAAGAAATCTACACCATGTTCCCCAACCTCTATGAACGCCGCTTCAGCCAGGGCACCAAGCTCTCTGGTGGCGAACAACAGATGCTGGCCATGGCCCGCATTCTGCGCACTGGCGCCAACATGCTGTTGCTGGATGAAATCACCGAAGGCCTGGCCCCGGTGATCGTGGAGAAACTGGGGGAAGTCCTGATAGCCCTGAAGAACAAGGGCCTGACCATTGTTCTGGTGGAGCAGAATTTCCACTTTGCCGCGCCGTTGGCCGACCGACATTACGTGGTGGAGCACGGCCAGATTGTGGAAGAAATCAGCGCCAACGAACTGAGTGCCAAACAGTCGGTGCTGGATGGCTATTTGGGGGTCTGACCCCGGATAGAACGAGAGTAATAAGAGCAACAACAACCCGAACCAACGCAAGACAGTAGCGGAGAAACAACAATGACAATGATGAAAAAGCTTCTGACCTCAGCCGTTGCATCAGCTCTGATGGCCAGTGGTGCCCAGGCGGCAATCTCGGACAACACTGTAAAAATTGGCTACCTGGCCGATATGTCCGGTACCTATCGAGACCTGGCCGGCCCCAATGGCCTGACTGCCCTGGAAATGGCGATCAAGGATTTTGGCGGTACCGTCAATGGTGCCAGGATTGAAGTGGTAAGTGCTGACGACCGCAACAGCCCGGACACCTCCTCCAGCACCGTTCGCCGCTGGGTGGAAAACGACAAGGTGGATCTGGTGGCCGGTATGGTGGCTTCCTCGGTGTCCATCGCCGTGAGCAAGATCCTGGAAGAGAACGACCGGCTGGGCATCATTTCCGGTTCGGCGGCTTCCAGCATCACCAACGAACACTGCACACCCAACCACATTCACTATGTATACGACACCTATCCGCTGGCCAATGGTACGGCCAGTGCTGTAGTGAAGGAAGGCGGCAAGACCTGGTATCTGCTGACCGCCGACTACGCCTTCGGCCACGCCCTGGAAGCCGACGTTACCCGCGTGGTTGAGGCCAACGGCGGCGAGATCGTGGGCAGCGTGCGCCATCCGTTCCCGACCCAGGATTTCTCTTCCTTCATCCTCCAGGCCCAGGCCTCGGGCGCGGATGTGGTCGGCCTGGCGAATGCCGGTGCGGACACCACCAACGCCATCACCACCGCCAGTGAGTTCGGGGTAACCCAGGCGGGCCAGACACTGGCGGCGTTACTGCTGTTCCTTACCGACGTCCATGCCCTCGGTGCGGAAACCGCGCAAGGCATCCAGCTGACGACCGGCTGGTACTGGGACATGAACGATGAAACCCGCGAGTGGTCTGATCGCTTCATGAAAGAAACCGGCGTGCGCCCGACCATGGTTCATGCCGGCATTTACTCCAGCACCATGCAATACCTGAATGCGGTGGCCGCCACCGGCTCGGATGATGCCCAGACCGTGCGCAAGCAGATGATGGATACACCCATCAAGGACATGTTTGCCAAGAACGGCAAAATCCGGGTAGACGGCCGTATGGTGCATGACATGTACCTGGCGGAAGTGAAAACCCCGGCGGAGTCCAAGAATGAATGGGATCTGTACAAGATCCTGCGGACGATTCCGGCGGATGAAGCCTACCGTCCGCTCTCTGAGAGCAAGTGCAAGCTGGTGAACTAAGCAACGGGGAATGACCCGGTGCCCGGTCTCTAAGCGCGACCGGCGCCGGGTACCCGCCCGGACGAACACCCCAACAAAAACAACGTCTGCGCTGCTTGTGGAGTTAGCAACATGACCATGATTTTCGGCGTCCCCCTTGCTGTGCTGTCTGGCCAGCTGCTGATCGGGATTATCAACGGCGCCTTCTACGCCCTGTTAAGCCTTGGCCTCGCGGTTATCTTCGGTCTGCTGAAGATCATCAACTTCGCCCATGGCGCCATGTACATGCTCGGTGCCCTGGTCACCGTGGTTCTGTTTGACCTGCTGGGCGTCAATTACTGGGTCGCGCTCTTTGTCGCTCCCGTACTGGTTGGCGCGTTTGGTATGCTCATCGAATACTTCCTGCTCCGGCGCATTGCCGGCCAGGATCATATCTACAGCCTGCTGCTCACCTTCGGGGTGGCCCTGATCATCCAGGGCGTGCTCACCAATATCTACGGCGTGTCCGGACTTCGATATTCCATGCCGGACATGTTCAAAGGCGGCATCAACCTTGGCTTCATGTTCCTGCCGTACTACCGGGCCTGGGTGATCGTGGTGGCCCTGCTGGTGTGTTTTGGCACCTGGTTCATCATCGAGAAAACCAAACTGGGCTCCTACCTCCGGGCGGGCACAGAAGACTCACAGCTCATGCAGGGCTTCGGCATTAACGTACCCTTGCTGGTGAGCCTGACCTACGGATTCGGCGTCATGCTGGCGGCTTTCGCCGGTGTGCTGGCGGCACCCATTTATTCGGTAACTCCGGTGATGGGGTCCAACATTCTCATCGTGGTCTTTGCGGTGGTGGTGATCGGGGGCATGGGCTCCATTGGCGGGGCCATAATCACGGGCATCCTGATGGGCGTGATCGAAGGCCTCACCAAAACGTTTTACCCGCCGGCGTCTTCGGCCGTTATCTTCCTGGTGATGGTCCTGGTGCTGATGATCCGACCCACCGGCCTGTTCGGTAAGGAGGCATAATCATGAACCAGCCTGTTAATCCTGCCGATATCCACAAGGCCATTGTCGAGCAGCAAAAGATCCAGGACCGCAAGAAACTGATGGTGAACGGCGTGCTGCTGCTGTTGCTGCTGGCCGCGCCCTTCGTGATGTACCCGGTCTTCCTGATGAAGATCCTGTGTTTTGCCTTGTTTGCGGTGGCCTTTAACCTGCTGTTCGGCTTTACCGGCCTGCTGTCCTTCGGCCATGCGGCCTTCCTGGCCACCGGAGGTTACACCACGGGCTACCTGCTCAGTCATTTCTCCGGCCTGACCACCGAGATGGGCATCATTGCCGGTACCGCCACGGCCACCTTGTTGGGACTGGCCTTTGCGTTACTGTCGATCCGCCGGCAAGGCATCTACTTTGCCATGGTGACCCTGGCGCTGGCACAGCTGGTGTTCTTCTTCTTTGTGCAGTCGGAATTCACCGGCGGCGAAGACGGCATGCACGGCATCCCCCGGGGCGAGCTGTTTGGTCTGATTAACCTCGAAGACAACCTCAACATGTACTACTTCGTGCTGGTGGTGTTTATCGCCTGTTATCTGCTGGTGCAGCGCATTGTCAGCAGCCCGTACGGGCAGATCCTGAAAGCCATCAAGCAGAACGAGCCGCGGGCGGTCTCGCTGGGTTACAACGTGGATCGTTACAAGATCCTGGCCTTTGTGATCTCCGCCGCGCTGGCGGGCCTGGCCGGCTCCATGAAATCCGTGGTGTTCCAGTTGGCGTCTCTCAATGATGCCCACTGGCATATGTCGGGCGAGGTCATCCTGATGACTCTGGTGGGCGGCATGGGTACGCTGCTTGGGCCGGTGGTGGGCGCCACCTTTGTGGTGAACATTGAATACCAGCTGTCCCAGGGGCCGCTGCGCGACTGGGTAGACCCGATCCTTGGCGGCATTTTTGTGCTGACGGTACTGGCCTTCCGCAGCGGGATTGTGGGCGAGCTGCAGAAATTCATGCGCAAGAACCTGGGATGAGTTACGGGGGCGGCAGCCCCCAGTCCTGTTCGGCCAACGCCTGCGCGATAGCGCGGTAGCCCTTGTCGCTCGGGTGGTAGCCGTCCCGGGCGAGCAGGGCAGGGTCTGACACCGTGGGGTAACCCAGATACCGGAAATCTTCTGGTTTCCTTGCCGCAAGCACCTGATACACCCTGTCCAACTGCCGCGCCCGCCATCCCATAACCTGGCGCAGGGGTGCCGGCAAGGCCGAGAATTTGTCCATGGGCGGCACGCTGAGCAACGTAATGGGCGCCTGATACCGGGTTGCCAGGGTTTCGCGGAGCTGAATCAGTTGCCGGCGAAACCGGAACCGTGGAGTGAAACCGGTAGTGTCGTTTACCCCCATGCTCAGTAATACTGCATCTGCCGGTGGCAAGTCGGCGGAGCCCAGCGCATCAAGCAGCGCACCCAGCCGAATACCATTCACCCCAAAGGTAGACCAGCCAATACAGAGCCCGGTGCGTTGATGTAACTGCAACGCCAACTGGCTTGCCAGACCCTGGGCGTGGCTTTCAACCCCCACGCCCGCCGCAGTGGACTCGCCCAGCACCAGCAACCGAAAAACGGGCTCTCCCTCGCCGTACTGGCCTGCGCAATCCCCAGTGGCCTCTGGCAGCCGTGGCGTCATCCGCCGGGTGCGCTTGCCCTGATAGAGCAACACCGGAAACAGCAAAGCCGTAGTCAGCCAGAAAGGCGCCTGCATAGACGGTTCTCTTGAGAGTGAGTGATGTTTAAGTATTGCCTTTTAAAATTGTTGTGAGCTAGCACTTCGAGCTTATTCTTTCTCAATTGATCGTAACCCCCCCCCTCAACATGTGTCGGATAAATTTACAGGTAGTGTGTTTGAGATAAATTTCCAGGTTGTAAAATATGATTATTTGTTATTGTGGAATGATTTTTGCTAGTTGATTGCGGCTCGAGAAGCATACGTTACCAAACCTGGTATTAAACTTCACAAGTATCGGAGAAAACTCAGGATTATGGGGATTCAAATAAAAAAAGTAGCTGCGTTCGTTGGCTTATCACTGGTCGGCTCATCGCTCCAGGCGGCACTCATCAGCGAAAGCGACATCATTTCCGATTGGAGTTCAGAAACAACGCTCCTTTACGATATTCAAAGCACTGCGAACTGGGGGGCTTCTGGAAATACAATTGCCAATGGCGGCAATATGCATGGAGCGTTAGTTAGTGATTTCTCCTCTGTGGGCGACTTTGGCTTTCGCACGTCGGTTCGAGCTAATGACCGCGATAATGATTACATGGGTATCGTTTTTGGGTGGCAGGACAGCGATAATTCTTACGGTCTCGGCTGGGGCGGTGGTGGCGTAGGCAGCCTATATGGCTTTGATGGTATTGGCCTCTATAAAGAAGTTGACGGTGTGAGAACAATCCTGGCCTCGGATGCTGCGGTCTGGAGAAGTGGTATTGTTTACGGCTTTGAGGTTGGCCGATCAGGGAATGATATTTTTGCCAGCATTACACAAGGAGGTTCTACTATCTTTTCGGCAAGAATCGCTGATGCAGCGTTCATGTCTGGTAAAGTTGGGTTCGATACATTCAGTCAGTCCGCTTCGTTTGGCTTTGGAAGAACGGATTATAGTGAAGCGACACCGGTACCTGAGCCTGGCTCCCTAGCTTTGCTTGGCTTGGGCATTGCGGGTATAACTCTATCCCGAAGAAAGGCTGTTAAAAGCGCTAGCTAGAATCCTGTTGTTCCGGGTTTAGCTTTAGCAAAAGCCCTTGGCCGCCTCTGCGGTAAGGGCTTTTTAGTTTCTACTATGCATGGTCAGACTGCCACAGGTTGTACTTTAAACTCGGTTTGGTTCATCAGTAAGGCCCAGATAATCCGGGCATCGTGGCCGAGTTTGGTTAACTCCCGAGCCCAGTAATGGGCACCGGAACAGGCTTCCATGCCGCCCCCGACTGGTTAAATTCAGGCGAACTCGCCAACTGGACAACTAGGCTGACAGAGGGGGGTTGTGGAGCGTGGTAAATGCACTGGACCGAACGAGCCGTTTCTGTGGCGGTGGCCAGCGTGTCCAGTGCATGTTCATCAAGGTTTGGCTCTTTGCGCGGCAGGATTACCCTGGCTGTTTCGCTGATGGTGCGAGCCCGGCCTTTTAACTTGTCGGGCATTACCCGCTCCAGTTTGGCTTGAACACTGGCAATGGCGGGCGCTGCATCGGTCAATCCAAGTTGCTTCGCGGAAAGCAGGCCCAGCGAGATCGCCAGCGTTTCCTCGTTGGTGAACATCATCGGCGGTAGTTTGAAGCCCGCCACCAGTCTGTACCCACCGTAGCGTCCCTGTTCTGTCATCACAGGGATACCCAGATCCTCCAGTATCCGGATGTAGCGCCGAACCGTGCGCCGGTTTACGCCCAGCCGTTGCGCTAACTCCCCTCCGCCCAACTGGCCATGAGCCTGAAGTAGTTCCAGAACAGTCAATACACGGGTGGTTGGGCCAGACATGGGCGCCTCCGGGGAGCTGAATCAGCCGTCAGATGATGCCACGAATTATTTCATTTATTTAGGACGGATTCTTGCCTAATTGCCGCATAAGCTGGCGCTGCAGTACACACAATCATGAAAACAACTGGCAGGAAAAGGAGATCAATATGTCAGATCTGACGCTTTATACCCATCCCATGTCCCGTGGGTGCGTGGTTCGATGGATGCTGGAGGAAGTGGGCGCCTATTATACGGTGAAAACACTGGAGTTTGGCGGGGATATGAAGGGGCCAGAATACCTGGCCATTAACCCGATGGGCAAGGTGCCCGCTATCAAGCATGGCGACGTGGTGGTGACTGAAGTCGCCGCAATCGGTGCCTATCTGGCCGACCAGTTTTCGGAAAAGAACCTGGCTCCAGGTCTTCGTTCCCCGGAACGTGGCAGTTACTACCGCTGGCTGTTTTTTATGGCGGGTCCGTTTGAAATGGCGACCAGTGCCAAGGCTTATGGATGGCGGATCGATAGCGATAATGAGCAGTCTGTAGGTTGCGGCCCCATCGACGCCAGCATCGAAACCCTTGAGCAAGCGCTGGCAAAAACACCCTATATCTGCGGTGAGCAGTTCACGGCTGCAGATGTGTTGGTGAGCAGCTACCTGTGGTGGGAAATGATGCAGGAAAATATCCCCAAACTCGATGTGTTCCGGGAGTACACCGACAGAATGGAAAGCCGGTCAGCGGCTAGACTTGCCAACGTGTTGGACGACGAGCTGGCAGAGCAACTCAAAGTTGCCGCTGGCTGAGGTTGGCGACTACGCTGACATTTGAATACATGGTTTACCATGCTTTTCAGTCAGCGGAGGTGGCATTAGGTTTCCCTCAAGCACAGCATTCGCATTACTGGGCGCAGGGTTGATTGCGATCAGCTTCGGCCTTGCGCGCTTTGCATTCGGCTTGTTCGTTCCGCCCATTCGTGCGGATCTGTCTTTGTCGCCCCATGTGATCGGTATTATCGGTGCACTCCCTCTAATCAGCTTTGCCCTGGCGTCGGTGGTGGCGCCCTGGTGTGCCGACCGTCTCGGTGCCCGGAATACGGCGATGGCCTCCTGCGTTTTTGGGTGAGTCGGACAGGCTTTGATCAGTCAGTCGGGCGGTGCCCTGTCACTGGGGCTGGGCGTATTTGCCTGTGGTATCTGCACGGGCCTGATGATGCCTGCCCTGACAGCGGCCATGCAGGCACTGGTTCGGCGCTCGATGCATGGCCGGGTCAGCTCGGTGATGAATGCTGGCACCAGCGTGGGGGTGATGGTCGCGGTGCCCACGGTTCTTTTTCTGGCCGGGGCGGCTGTCCATGGGGCCGGTGCTGCCATTCATGGCGGTGTCTCTGGGACAGGCAGCGGGCTCGCCTGTGGGCGGTATTCGATTATTGCTTCAGTCCCATTTCCTCAATCGAGATTTCCCGCATCTTGAACTTCTGGATCTTCCCGGTCACGGTCATCGGGAAGGCATCCACAAACTTGTAGTTTTTGGGAATCTTGAAGTGGGCGATCTTGCCCTTGCAGAAGGCCTGCAGGTCCTCTGCGGTTACCGGGTCTGCATCGGGCCGCAGTTTCACCCAGGCAATCAGCTCTTCACCGTACTTCTCGTCCGGAATACCGGTTACCTGCACCTCTTCAATGGACGGGTGAGTGTAGAGGAACTCTTCGATCTCTTTCGGGTAGATGTTTTCACCACCGCGGATCACCATGTCCTTGATGCGGCCCACAATCTGGATGTAACCATCCTCGTCCATGGTCGCCAGGTCGCCGGTGTGCATCCAGCCGGCATCGTCGATGGCTTCGCGGGTCTTTTCCTCGTTGTTCCAGTACTTCAGCATTACGCTGTAGCCGCGGGTACACAGTTCGCCAATCTCTCCTCGGGGCATGACGTTGCCGGTGCCCGGGTCGACAATCTTGGTTTCCAGGTGCGGCTGGGTGCGGCCCACGGTGGTGACCTGCTTCTCGAACGGGTCGAGGGAACTGGTCTGGGTGGAAACCGGGCTGGTTTCCGTCATGCCGTAGGCAATCTGCACTTCCTTCATGTTCATCTTGCCGTTGACCTTCTTCATTACTTCGGCGGGGCAGATGGAACCTGCCATGATGCCGGTGCGCAGGGTGGAGAGGTCGTAGCTGTCGAACTCCGGGTCGGCCAGTTCGGCGATGAACATGGTGGGCACACCGTACAAGGCCGTGGCTTTTTCCTGGTGGACGGCCTGGAGTACGGTTTTCGGATCAAAGCCTTCGCTCGGGTAGATCATGGCGGTGCCATGGGTGATGCAGCCCAGGTTGCCCATCACCATGCCGAAGCAGTGGTAGAGCGGCACCGGAATCACCAGCCGGTCGTTCTCGGTCAGGCGCTGGCTTTCACCAACAAAATAGCCGTTGTTCAGAATGTTGTGGTGGGTGAGCGTGGCGCCTTTCGGGTTGCCGGTGGTACCGGAGGTGAACTGGATATTGATGGGGTCGTCGAACTGCAGCTCATCCTGACGCTTGGCAAGGTCCGCCTCTGATACGTCGCCGGCAAAGCCCAGGAAATCCTGCCAGGTCCACATACCCTCGTGGTTATCCGGGTGTACGTTAATGACGGCCCGGAGATCGGGGACGTTGTCAGCTTTGAGTTTACCGGGTGCGCTGCGCTTCAGTTCCGGGGCCAGCTCGTAGATCATTTCCCGGTAGTTGGAGGTTTTGAAGCTGTCGGCGGTAACCAGAACGCTGATGCCGGCCAGATTCATGGCGTACTTCAGCTCGTGTACACCGTAGGCCGGGTTGATGTTTACCAGAATGGCGCCCACTTTCGCGGTCGCAAACTGGGTAACGGTCCATTCGTAGCGGTTGGGTGACCAGATGCCCACGCGATCGCCACGCTTGACGCCGATGGCCATGAACGCCCGGGCCGCCTCGTTTACCTTGTCGACGAACTCTTTGTAAGTCCAGCGAATGTCCTGGTGCAGGCACACCAGAGCCTCGTTGTCGGGAAACTGTTGGGCGGTGCGGTCCAGCATATCGCCGATGGTCATGCCCAGCAGTGGCTTTTCTGCGATACCACTGGTGTAACTTGGGAGAGTCTTGCTCATGTCTCTGCCTCCATTGTTTTTGTAGTTGAGGGCTGGAAAGTTACTGGCACAGGCCCCCGAGTGCCTGGCCCACTTTAGAGCCGTTATGACGTTTCAGTTGCGCGCAGATCCAGTCGCCGGTTTTCACCAGCTTGTTCAGATCCACGCCGGTATCGATGCCCAGGCCGTTAAGCAGGTATAGCACGTCTTCGGTGGCTACGTTGCCAGAGGCCCCTTTGGCATAAGGGCAGCCGCCCAGACCGGCCACAGAGGCGTCAATCACGCTTACGCCCTCTTCCAGTACAGCGTAGAGGTTGGCCAGGGCCTGGCCATAGGTGTCGTGGAAATGCGCCGCCAGTTTGTCCATGGGCACATGGGCAGCCACGGCTTCGAGCATGCGCTTGGCTTTCAGGGGCGTACCCACGCCGATGGTGTCGCCCAGGGAAATTTCGTGGCAGCCCATGTCGTACAGGGCCTTGGCCACGGTGGCCACTTGTGCCGGTTGGATATCGCCCTCGTACGGGCAGCCCATCACGGTAGACACGTAACCGCGCACGGGAATGCCGTGTTTGCGGGCTTCTTCAACCACCGGTGCAAAGCGCTCCAGGCTTTCAGAAATCGTGCAGTTGATGTTCTTTTGGGTGAAGGACTCCGATGCTGCACCGAATACCGCCACTTCGTCGGCCCCGGCCGCCAGGGCGCCCTCGAACCCTCTCAGGTTCGGGGTGAGGGCCGAGTAGCGAACGCCGGGTTTACGGGTGATGCCGGCCATCACTGCGGCCGCGTCGCCCATTTGCGGCACCCATTTGGGTGATACGAAGCTGGCGGCCTCGATGTGGCTGAGACCGCAATCGGCCAGCCGGTCGATCAGGCCGGTTTTGACCTCGGTGGCAATCACATCGCCGGGCTCATTCTGAAGCCCGTCCCTAGGGCTCATTTCCACCAACCGAGCCTGCTTCGGAAAGGCCATTATTCTGCCTCCCCGGTGTCGATGGCTATGAGTTCCGCACCCTCGGCCACCTGGTCACCCTCGGCGTAGAAAGTCTCTGAAACCACACCATCGGCGGGTGCCTTGATGGCGTGTTCCATCTTCATGGCTTCCATGATCACCAGCGTCTGGCCGGCCGTTACCTTGTCGCCTACCTTGGCCTGAATCGCCACCACGGAGCCGTTCATGGGCGCCGCCAGGCTGCCTTCGCTGGCCATTTCCTCAAACCCGTAGGTTTCCCGGTACACGGTGCACTTGAAGGTATCGCCCTCGTAGAAGAGCACCAGTTCCTCGTTGTGCAGGTTGCCGTGCACGCTTAGCCGGTGGCCGTTGATGACCGCCTGCAGGAAATCGTCGTTCAATTTCGCGTTCAGGTGGTACACGCTGCCGCCCACAAACACCTGGTAGCGGTCATCCCGTTCCAGGATCTTGAGTTCGTGTTTGTCGTCGCCCACCTGAAGGGTGAGAGGCTGGGCGTATTCGGAGTTCATGCGCCAGCTGTTCTTGCGGCCGAACGGCGACCAGGGATCGCCGGTAACCGGTTCCGCTGATTTGCGTTGCTCCAGGATGAATCCAGCGGCAAGCACCAGTGCCTTGTCCAGATCCAGTCTGGATTTCGGGAACAGCAGGTTGTTGTGAGTGGCAATGAAGTTGGTGGTCAGTTCGGCTTCGCGGAATGGCTGAGCATCCACCGCCGCGTGCAGGAACCGGATATTGGTTTTCAGCCCGGCGATACGGTAGTGCTCCAGGGCCTGAACCATGCGGTTGACCGCCTGTTCGCGGGTCTCGTCCCACACGATGAGTTTGGCAATCATCGGGTCGTAGTGGATGCTGATTTCATCGCCTTCGGTCACGCCGGTATCTACCCGCACGTGGGCAGACTCATCCGGAGTGCTCAGGTAACGCAGGGTTCCGGTGGCTGGCAGGAAGTCCTGATCCGGATCTTCGGCGTAGATACGCGCCTCGATGGCGTGGCCACGGGTCTTTACCTGGTCCTGGGTCAGCGGCAGGGGCTCACCCCAGGCCACTTTCAGTTGCCATTCCACCAGATCCTGGCCGGTGACCATTTCGGTGACCGGGTGTTCTACCTGCAGGCGGGTATTCATTTCCATGAAGAAGAAGGAACCGTCCACGTCGTACAGAAACTCGACGGTGCCGGCGCCCACGTAGTTGATGGCCTGGGCCGCCCGCACCGCGGCTTCGCCCATGGCTTTGCGGGTGTCTTCACTGAGGCCGGGGGCGGGCGCTTCTTCCAGCACTTTCTGGTGCCGGCGCTGCACGGAGCAGTCCCGCTCGGCCAGATAGATGCCGTTGCCGGATTGATCGCAGAACACCTGGATTTCGACATGGCGTGGCTGGGTCAGGTAGCGCTCGATCAGCATGTCCGGGTTGCCGAACGCATTTTTTGCTTCGCGCTGGGCCGCGGCCAGGGCATCGTCGAATTCGGCCATGTTTTCGACCACCCGCATGCCTTTGCCGCCGCCGCCGGCAACCGCTTTCAGCAGCAGCGGGAAACCGCATTTTTCGGCTTCAGCCCGCAGCAAGTCCGGCGACTGGTCTTTACCGTGGTAGCCGGGCACCAGGGGGACACCGGCGTCTTCCATGATGGCCTTTGCGGCGGACTTGGAGCCCATGGCGGCAATGGCCGACGAGGGCGGGCCGATAAAGACAATGCCGTTGGCCTCGCAGGCTTCGGCAAAGTCGGTGTTTTCAGACAGAAAGCCGTACCCGGGGTGGACGGCCTGGGCACCACTTTCTTTGGCAATCTCGATAATTTTATTGGCCCGCAGGTAGCTTTCGGAGCTTGGAGCGGGGCCGATGTAGAACGCCTCGTCGGCCATGGCCACGTGCCTGGCGTTGGCGTCGGCTTCGGAGTAGACCGCCACACAGCGGATACCCATTCGATGGGCCGTTTGGATGATCCGGCAGGCGATTTCGCCCCGGTTGGCTATCAGGATCTTGTTAAACATTATTGTGTCTCCGGAATCCAACTGGCCTTTCGTTTGTTCAGGAAAGCGCTAAGCCCTTCCTGGCCTTCTTTGCCCACACGAATATCGGCGATGCGCTGCGCGGTATCGTCAATCACTTCGGAGGTGATGGTCTTGTGGCTGACCGCAAAGACCAGCTCCTTGGCTGCTTTCATGGCTTCGGGACCGTTCAGCGCGAGTTGCAGCAGCAGTTCATCGCAACGCTGGTGCATGGCCTGTTCGTCTTCGCACACCAGGTGAACCAGGCCGTAGTGCTGCGCCTCCTGAGCACCGAAGACTTCCGCCGACAGGAAGTAGCGCCGGGCCTGACGTTCGCCGATGGCTCGCACCACATAGGGGCTGATCACGGCCGGAATCAGGCCGAGTTTGACTTCGCTCAGGCAGAAGCTGGCTTTTTCAGTGGCCAGCACAATGTCGCAGCAGGCCGCGAGGCCGACCGCGCCGCCGAAGGCCGCCCCCTGCACCAGGCCGATCACGGGCTTGGACAGGTGGTTCAGGGTGTTCATCAGACGGGCCAGTTCCCGGGAGTCGTCCAGGTTTTCCTGGCGGGTGTTGTCCGCCATGCGGCGCATCCAGCCCAGGTCGGCTCCGGCGGAAAAGTGTTTGCCCTCTGAGCGCAGGATAACGATCTGGGTTTGCTCATCCCGGTCCACGTGTTCCAGAGCCTGAATCAGCTGCTGGATGATCACGTCGTCGAAGGCATTGCGTTTGTCCGGGCGGTTCAACACCACTTCCGAGACGCCATCGCCCCGTTGGTGCAGCAGAACCGCTGTGTCTTGCTGTGACATGGCTGCGCTCCTTTACATGCGGAACACGCCGAAGCGCGTGGGCTTGGCGGGCCGGTTGAGGGTGGCAGACAGGCTCAGGGCAACCACTTCCCGGGTCTGGGCCGGGTCGATCACGCCGTCATCCCACAGGCGGGCGCTGGCGTAGTAGGGGTGGCCCTGGTGTTCGTAGGTTTCGGTAATGGGCTTCTTGAACTCGGCTTCTTCCTCCGCGCTCCAGCTCTGGCCTTTACGCTCCAGGCCTTCCCGGCGCACCTGCGCCAGCACGCCGGCTGCCTGTTCGCCGCCCATCACGGAGATCCGGGCATTCGGCCACATCCACAGGAAGTCCGGGCTGTAGGCGCGGCCACACATGCCGTAGTTGCCAGCGCCGTAGCTACCGCCAATCAGAACGGTGATCTTGGGCACGTTGGCACAGGCCACGGCCATCACCATCTTGGCGCCGTGTTTGGCGATGCCCTCAGCTTCGTACTTCTGGCCCACCATAAAGCCGGTGATGTTCTGCAGGAACAGCAGCGGTATGTTGCGCTGGCAGCACAGTTCAATAAAGTGCGCGCCTTTCTGGGCGGATTCGCTGAACAGGATGCCGTTGTTGGCGATGATGCCCACGGGGTAGCCGTGGATGTGGGCAAACCCGGTCACCAGGGTGGAGCCGTAGTAACGCTTGAATTCGTCGAATTCTGAGCCGTCGACGATGCGGGCGATGACGTCGCGCGCATCAAACTGCTTGCGCAGGTCGGTGCCGACGATGCCGTAGATTTCTTCCTGATCGTACAGCGGGGCGCGGGGCTTCTGGACCTCAACCGGTACCGGTTTGCGGCGGTTGAGGTTGGCCACGCAACGGCGGGCGATTGCCAGGCCGTGGGCATCATTCTCGGCGTAATGGTCGGCGACACCGGAGATTTTACAGTGCACATCGGCGCCCCCCAGGTCTTCCGCGCTGACCACTTCACCTGTGGCGGCTTTTACCAGCGGAGGGCCGGCCAGGAAGATGGTGCCCTGGTTCCGGACGATGATGGATTCGTCGGCCATGGCGGGTACGTAGGCGCCCCCGGCGGTACACAGGCCCATGACGACGGCGATCTGGGGAATGTCGTCTGCGCTCATGCGGGCCTGGTTGTAGAAGATGCGGCCGAAGTGGTCGCGGTCGGGGAAGACTTCGTCCTGTTGGGGTAGGTTGGCGCCACCGGAATCCACCAGGTAGATGCAGGGCAGGCGGTTGGCCATGGCGATTTCCTGGGCCCGCAGGTGTTTTTTCACGGTCAGCGGGAAGTAGGTGCCGCCTTTGACGGTGGCGTCGTTGGCGATAATCATGCACTCGGTGCCGGAGACGCGGCCGATGCCGGCGATGACGCCAGCGGCAGGCACTTCTTCCTTATAGACGTTGTAGGCGGCGAACTGGCCGATTTCGAGGAAGGGGGAGCCTTCGTCGATGAGGGTGTTGATGCGCTCGCGAGGCAGGAGTTTGCCTCGGTCGGTGTGGCGCTTCTGGTAGTCGGGGCCGCCGCCCTGGTGGATCTTTTCGACTTTTTCCCGGAGGTCGGCGACGGCTTGTTGCATGGCCTGGTGGTTGGCCTGGAATTCGTCGGACCTTGGGTTGATTTTGCTTTGGAGTATCGTCATGTTCCGTGGTCCCTCGGGTTGGGGGCACGGGCCTGGAGGGGTGTCGTTCCGAAAACCGCTACGAGCACATCCATGTGCGCTTCTCTCCGGCCATCCATGGCCTCCGAAATTTTCGGAACGACACCCCTCCAGTCCCTAGTCGTACAATTGGAGCTGGATTCTGTGCGTCGTTACTTGTTCAGGAACAGCTCGCGACCGATCAGCATCCGTCGGATTTCAGACGTTCCAGCGCCGATTTCGTAGAGTTTCGCGTCCCGCAGCAGGCGGCCGGTCGGGTATTCGTTGATGTAACCGTTGCCGCCCAGCAGCTGGATGGCGTCCAGGGCCAGTTTGGTGGCCATTTCGGCGGAGTAGAGGATGGCGCCGGCGGCGTCTTTGCGGGTGGTTTCGCCGCGGTCGGCGGACTGGGCCACCATGTAGACGTAGGATTTCGCGGTGTTCATCCAGGTGTACATGTCGGCGACTTTGCCCTGTACCAGTTCGAATTCACCGATGGCCTGGCCGAATTGTTTGCGCTCGCGGATATAGGGGACGACCACGTCCATAGCAGCTTGCATGATACCTAGCGGGCCGCCGGAGAGGACGAGGCGTTCGTAGTCGAGGCCGCTCATGAGGACTTTGGCACCGTTGCCCACGCCGCCCAGGACGTTTTCTTTGGGAACTTTGCAGTCCTGGAACACCAGTTCACAGGTGTTGGAGCCGCGCATGCCGAGTTTGTCGAGTTTCTGGTGACGGCTGAAGCCCGGGTAGTCGCGCTCTACGATAAAGGCGGTGACGCCTTTCGAACCGCCTTTCGGGTCGGTCTTGGCGTAGATAACGTAAGTGTGTGCGTCCGGACCGTTGGTGATCCACATCTTGTTGCCGTTGAGGACGTAGTGGTCGCCTTCGTCGCGGGCGTGGAGTTTCATGGAAATTACGTCGGAGCCGGCGTTGGGTTCGGACATGGCCAGGGCGCCGATGTGTTCACCGGTGACCAGCTTGGGCAGGTATTTCTGCTTCTGTTCTTCGGTGCCATTGCGGTGAATCTGGTTCACGCACAGGTTGGAGTGGGCACCGTAAGAGAGGCCAACGGAGGCCGAGGCGCGGCTGATTTCTTCCATGGCGATGACGTGGGCCACATAGCCCATGTCGGAGCCGCCGTACTCTTCGCTGACGGTAATGCCCAGCAGGCCCATGTCGCCCAGTTTGCGCCACAGGTCCATGGGGAATTCGTTGTTTTTGTCGATTTCCTCGGCCCGCGGGGCGATTTCGGTGGCGGCGAAGTTGTTCACCTGTTCCCGGAGCATGTCCAGGGTCTCGCCGAGGCCGAAATTGAGCTCTGAGTACTGTGATTTCATCGTTTGCTACCTTTTTGTTTTTAACGTCGGGTATCCGTTGGCTGCCAGGTGCTATTTGCTGACAGCGGTTTCTTTGGTGTTCGTCGTCAGGCCCTGCTCTTCCTTTTTCTTCTGCAGTTCGGTCAGGGCCTCGCGGCACCGTGCTTCGGCGGTGTCCATTTCCATCTCTGCCATGGCGATGTCTTCTTTCTGCTGTTCCAGCTGTTCCCGTCTTGCGCTGAGGATTTCCAGCATCTTCAGCAGCTGCTTTTCATTGCCGGTCAGCGTTTCGTCCCAGAGGTCGAACAGTTCTTTCGTTTCGGCCAGGGAAAAGCCCATGCGCTTGCCCCGGAGAATCAGCTTCAAGCGAACGCGGTCCTTGGTGCTGAAGATCCGGGTTTGCCCGCGCCGGGTGGGCTTGAGCAGCCCCTGGTCTTCATAGAACCGGATGCTCCGGGTGGTTACATCGAACTCCTGGGAAAGCTCGCTGATGCTGAAAGTTCGTTTTTCGCTCATGACGGATTTCCTTTTTTCACCAAGGTTAGTTAAAGTTTACGTAAACGTAAAGTGTTTTTGTGGTCCGAATGAATACCCGCGGATCAGACTTCGATCATTGTTAATAAGGAGTACCCGATGGAATTCCAGAATGTGCCGGCAATTGTAACAGGCGGTGCCTCCGGTCTGGGTGAGGGCGCTGCCCGTGCTCTAGCGGCGGCTGGCTGCAAGGTTGCGATTCTTGATGTGAACAAGGAGCAGGGCGAAAAGGTTGCGGCTGAGCTCGGCGGCATCTTTCTGCATTGCGATGTGACTTCGGCCGACAGTGCTGAGGCTGCTGTCAGTGCTGCGCGAGAGGCTCACGGCCCCTGCGGTGTCGCCGTGAACTGCGCGGGTATTGCGCCGGCGGCCAAGATTCTGGGCCGTGAGGGTGTGATGCCGCTGGAGAGCTTTAGCAAGGTGGTCCAGGTTAATCTGATCGGCACCTTCAATATCCTGCGGCTGGCGGCTGCCGATATGGCGCAACGGGAACCGAACGCTGACGGCGAGCGCGGTGTCATCATCAATACCGCTTCGGTTGCTGCCTACGAAGGCCAGATTGGCCAGGCGGCTTACAGCGCATCCAAAGGCGGTGTGGTGTCCCTGACCCTGCAGGCGGCCCGCGAGCTGGCCCGTGAAGGGATTCGGGTAAATACCATTGCTCCTGGCCTGTTTATGACACCAATGCTGGCGGGTATGCCCGAGGAAGTGCAGGACAGCCTTGCAGCCACGCTGCCGTTCCCGAAACGCCTCGGTAAACCGGAAGAGTTCGGGATGATGGTGGACCAGATGGTGCGCAACCCGATTCTTAATGGCGAAGTCATCCGGCTTGATTGTGCCCTGCGGATGGCGCCAAAGTGAGATTGAAATAACCTGCCAAAAGCAGGTTTCTGTAATGGTGTTCGCCAAAAGCGAACCGGTAACTACAGGTGAGTGATATGACTAACCCTGTCGATCAGGAAGAACTGGCTCTTTTCCGGGAGTCTGTGATCAAGGCTCTGGAAACCGAAGTGGCCCCGCATTACGAGGCCTGGGAGAAAAGCGGCATTGTGCCACGGGAGCTTTGGAACACTCTGGGCGATGCAGGCATGCTGTGTGTCGATGTGCCGGAAGACTGCGGCGGCTGCGGTGCACCCTTCCAGTACTCGGTCGTGGTGGGTGAGGAGCTTGCCCGGCTGGGATTCGGTGCGCTTTCCACCAACGTGATGGTGCATTCCGACATTGTCGCGCCCTATCTCAGCCATATCGGCAATGAAGAGCAGAAACAGCAGTGGCTGCCGAAGATGGTATCAGGTGAGGCGGTAGGCGCCATCGCCATGACCGAGCCGGGCGCCGGCAGCGACTTGCAGGCCATGCGCACCAGCGCTGTGAAAGACGGCGACGACTACATCCTCAATGGCTCCAAGACCTTCATCACCAACGGCCAACACGCCGATTTGGTCATCGTCGCCGCCAAAACCGATCCCAAAGCCGGAGCCAAAGGGATCAGCCTGTTCCTGGTCGATACGTCGCTGCCAGGATTCAGCAAAGGCCGGAACCTGGACAAGATTGGCCAGCACTCTGGCGATACCTCTGAACTGTTTTTCTCCGACATGCGCATACCTGCCTCGGCGTTGCTGGGCGAGGAAGGCCAGGGTTTCGTTTACCTGATGCGCGAGCTGCCCCGAGAGCGACTGGTGATCGGAGCGCTGGGTGTGGCAGCGGCCCGGGGCTCGCTGGACATGACCATCCAGTATGCCCAGGAGCGTGAGCTGTTTGGCCAGAAGCTCAGCCAGTTGCAGAACACACGCTTCGAAATTGCCCGCATGGAAACGGATTACCGCATCAACAAAGCGTTTGTGGACCAGTGCATTCGGGAATACGAAGAGGGCAAATTGGATGCCCCCACGGCGTCCATGGCCAAGTACAGCGCTACCGAGATGCAGTGTCGTGTTGCTGATGGCTGTTTGCAGCTGTTTGGCGGCTACGGCTACACCACGGAGTACCCGATTTCCAGGAACTTTATTGATGCCCGGGTGCAGCGGATTTATGGCGGCACGTCGGAAGTAATGAAGGAAATCATTGCCCGGTCGGTACTCGGAAGATAGTACCTCCTGAATCCAGCGCTAATTCTTTTTGAATGCGACTGAAATGTATGGGGTTCGAGCAGGGGGGTACCTTTCCGGGACCGTCAAAAGCCATGGATGGCTTTTGTCGAGCGTACAGGGATGTATTCACAGCGTGTCTCGGAAAGGTATCCCCCTGATCGAACCTGACTCCCAACATGGAGACCAGATTCAATGAACAACAATGACATCGTTATAGCAGGCTCCGCCCGAACCCCCATGGGCGGAATGATGGGCTCCCTGAGCTCGGTACGTTCACCGGACCTGGGCGCCGTCGCCATAAAGGCCGCCATTGAGGGCTCTGGCCTTCAGCCGGCAGACATCCAGGAAGTGGTCATGGGCTGCGTATTGCCCGGCGGCTTGGGCCAGGCGCCGGCGCGTCAGGCCTCGAGGGCCTCTGGCATCCCGGACAGCTCCGGCTGCACCACCATCAACAAAATGTGCGGCTCCGGCATGCAGGCCGTCATCATGGCCCACGACCAGATCAAAGCTGGCACCAATAACATCATGATCGCCGGCGGCATGGAAAACATGAGCCAGGCACCGTACCTGTTGCCGAAAGCCCGTGCCGGCATGCGCATGGGCCATGGCCAGGTACTCGACAGCATGTTCCTGGACGGTCTGGAGGATGCCTACGAGGGTGGGCTGATGGGCGTCTTCGCGCAGCGCACGGCTGACAAATTCGACATCACCCGCCAGGCCATGGATGAATTCGCCATCGGCTCCCTGCAGAAATCCCTGGCGGCCATCGAAAACGGCTGGTTCCGGGACGAAATCGTATCGGTAACGGTCCCGGGCCGGGGCGGTGACACCGAAGTGGATACCGATGAACAGCCGGGCAACGCCAAACCGGAGAAAATTCCACATCTCAAACCCGCGTTCGCCAGGGACGGTTCTGTCACCGCCGCCACCTCCAGCTCCATCAGTGATGGAGCTTCCGCGCTGGTACTGGCCTCCGCTGCCGAAGCCGATGCCCGGGGCCTGACCCCGCAGGCCCGCATCGTGGCGCATGCGACTCACGCCCGTTTACCGGCTGAATTCACCCTCGCGCCTATCGGTTCCATCGAAAAGGTGCTGAAGAAAGCAGGCTGGAGTGTGGATGATGTGGATCTGTTCGAGATCAACGAAGCCTTTGCCGTGGTCACCCTGGCCGCGATCAATGAGCTGAAGCTTCCTGCGGAGAAGGTCAACGTGCACGGCGGTGCCTGTGCACTGGGGCATCCGATTGGTTCCTCCGGCTCCCGGATCATCGTCACCCTGATCAATGCGCTGAAACAGCGTGGGCTTAAGCGTGGTGTAGCCTCGCTCTGCATCGGTGGTGGTGAAGCCACGGCTGTGGCTATTGAACTGATCTGATTTGGTTTACTGTTTCTCGTAGCCTTCCGGTTTTGGGGCGGGCTTGCGGGGTGGCCGGTGGATTTGTCTTGGAAAAAGAACTCGCTTCGCTCAGACACCTTTTTCCGGCGAAAAATCTACCGGCCACCCCGCGCCGAGATACTCTGGCGGGTTAGCAGGGTTAAAGATCCCTTTCCTGAAATTGTCGCGGTTCGATCTTCAACTTTTTCAGGCGTGAGGACAGGGTGGTCGGTTTGACACCCAGCAGCGCGGCGGCGCCATCGTCGCCGAACACCCGGCCGCCACTGATTTTCAGGGCTCGTCTCAGGTTGTTTGTCTCAAGCTCCCTGAGTTCGTGCTCTGTCATCAGTTCACCGTCGAAATGTCTGGCTGGCGGCATGGGTTCCAGCGTGTGTCTGGCGACAGAATCCGGACCCTGCAGGTCCAGATCCAGCCGGCCATCGGCTGTGATCACCTGACGTTCAATAACGTTTTCCAGCTCCCGAACATTGCCTGGCCACGGGTAAGCTTTGAGCGTTTCCACGTCCCGCTCCCGGAGTGCCAGCGGTGGCCGGTTGAATTTCTGGCACGCCCGGTTCAGAAACTCCTGGGCGAGAATGGGAATGTCCTCGATACGTCGGCGCAACGGCACCGACTCAATAGGGAACACATTCAGGCGAAAGTACAGATCCTCCCGGAAGTTCTTGTCCCGGACCTCGGTTTTCAGGTCGCGGTTGGTGGCGGCAATGACACGAACGTCCACGGCTCGGGTGTGGTTTTCCCCCACGCGTTCGAACTGTTGATCCTGCAAGACCCGCAGCAGCTTGCCCTGGAGCTCCAGTGGGATCTCGCCCACTTCATCCAGAAAAAGGGTACCCCCATCGGCGAGCTCGAAGCGACCAACCCGGTCACTGACGGCTCCGGTAAAGGCACCCTTTACATGGCCAAAGAACTCACTCTCAAACAGATCCTTGGGAATCGCTGCGCAGTTTACCCGGATCAGGGGGCGATCCCTCCGGCTGCTTGACTGATGAATGGCCCGGGCAATGAGTTCCTTGCCGGTACCGGATTCCCCGGTGATCAACACGTTGGCATCGGTTGGGGCGACCATTCCGATTCTGCGCACGATGGCTTTGATAGCATCGCTCTGGCCTAAAATTTCGTGAAAGTGGTATTCCGCACTGAGTTCTTCCTGAAGGTAGGCGTTTTCCATTTCCAGACGGTGTTTCAGGGTTTCCACTTCCTCCAGTGCTTTTTGCAATTCCTTCTGAGTCTCAAGCCGGGCAGAGATATCGCGAAACACCACCACGGCACCAACCGGGTGGCCATTGTCTATAATGGGCGTGCTGGTGTATTCCACCGGAAAGCCGGTGCCATCCTTGCGCCAGAACCAGTCCTCGCCAACCCGTTTTACACTGGCATCCCGAAACGCGGCATAGATAGGGCATTCTTTCAGTGGGAAGATGCTACCGTCTTCGTGGGAGTGGTGCACCACCCGGTGAATCACCCTTCCCATCAGCTCGTCAATGCGCCAGCCCAGCATGCGTTCCGCTGCCGGGTTGGCAAAGGTCGTCCGTCCCTCGGCATCCACCCCGTAAATGCCTTCGCCCACCGCGTGCAGGATCAACTGGTTTTCCCGCTCCATGTCCTTGAACAGTTCTTCTACCCGCCGCCATTCCAGCAGGCCACCCCGGTGGTAGTGGTTGGCGTCGTGTCGTTCCCGCAAGGTGCGCAGCTGGCGCCGGTCCCGAAGCAGTAGCAGGAGGCTCTGGGATTCGGCTTCACCCACCCGTGAGGAAGAAATCTCCAGCTCCACGTTGCGCCCATCCCGATGCTGCAGGATGAAATCCCGGCTCCAGCCATGACTGCGAAACAGGGTTTCCTCGGTAAAGGCGATGAGCTGAGGCCGCTGGTCGGTGAACAGGTGGGTACAGGGAGTACCAATCAGAGACTGTCTGTCGGTTCCGGCCAGCCGCCCCATGGCGCTGTTGGCAGCGATGATGAGATCGCGCCCGGCATCCACCAGCAGCGCCGCCTCCGGCAGGTGGTCAATCCAGCTGGTGGTACTGGTGGATGTTATCGCGGCTTTGATTGTCATCGGGTTGTCCTTTCTCTGGCCTGACAGAGACAGAACAAACCTTGTGCCAACTCTGAAATTTCGTAGTGGAGGCTACGAAATATCGTTAATTACGAAAGTTCGTAATTGGCAGGAAGCACCGAAGAAAAATAAAAGCAATATAAAACAAGGTGTTAAATATTTTTTTGGGGTTGGCACAAACCCTGCGATATCTCCTCCAGAACGTGTTGTCGGCCCGGGAGCAGATTCTCTCCGGGAGCCGAGCCACCACTTTACTGCACCGCAAGAGTGCATAAACGACCCGTACTTCAGGAGAGTGCCCCATGACGACAAAGAGCCTTGGTAATCCGTTTGATGGAGACAAATCGCTGATCCACGCCAAAACCTGTGGCTGCCCGGACTGTAAGCCCGGCCAGGACGCCCCGGCAATTTCGCTGGACCTAAAATCTTCCGTCAGCAGGCAGGATGCATCGGAGGCGCCACTGAATTCAGAAGAGATGATGGACCGAGCCATCGAGAGCGCCGTTGTCCGCTCCGTATTCGGCCACAACGACCACAGCCGCCGCAGCTTCATGAAAATGATGGGTGCGGGCACCGCCGCCGCGCTGCTGGGCAGCGTGTTCCCCATGGACAAGGCCAAGGCTGCGGTTAAGGAATCCCTCGGCAAGCTTGAGAAGACCAAACTGAACGTCGGCTTTGTACCCATTACCTGCGCCACGCCGATCATCATGGCTCACCCCATGGGCTTCTATGAGCGCTACGGCCTGGACGTGACCGTGACCAAGACCGCGGGCTGGGCGGTGGCCCGGGACAAGTCCCTGGCCGGTGAATACGACGCGTCCCATATGCTCACCCCAATGCCCCTGGCCATGACCATGGGTGCCGGTTCCACACCGGAACCGTTCATCATGCCGGCGGTGGAGAACATCAACGGCCAGGCCATCGTGCTGCACGTGGACCACAAGGACAAACGCGATCCCAAGCAGTGGAAGGGCTTCAAGTTCGGCGTGCCGTTCGAATACTCCATGCACAACTTCCTGCTGCGTTACTACCTGGCCGAGAACGGTATCGACCCGGACAAGGACGTGCAGATCCGAGTGGTTCCGCCACCCGAGATGGTGGCCAACCTGCGTGCCGGTAACCTCGATGGCTACCTGTCACCGGACCCGTTCAACCAGCGTGCCGTGTGGGAGAAGGTGGGCTTCATTCACATGCTTACCAAGGATATCTGGGAAGGCCACCCCTGCTGCGCCTTCGCCTGCAGCCAGCAGTTTGCGACTCAGAATCCGAATACCTATGGAGCCCTGCTGCGCGCCATCATTGATGCCACCCAATACTCCAACAACCCTGAAAACCGAAAGGAAATTTCCGAAGCCATCGCGCCCAAGAACTACCTGAACCAGCCGGTCCCGGTAATACAGCAGGTGCTGACCGGGTACTACGCGGACGGCCTGGGCGAGGTGAAGAATGTGCCGGATCGCATCGATTTCGATCCGTTCCCCTGGCATTCCATGGGTGTGTGGATCCTCACCCAGATGAAGCGCTGGGGCTACATCGAGGGCGACGTGGATTACAAGGGCATCGCCGAGCAGGTCTACCTGGCTGGAGAAACCGGCAAGCTCATGGAGGAGATGGGCTACAGCGCGCCGGACAAGACCTACAAGACCCACACCATCATGGGCAAGACTTTTGATCCGGACAGCGCGGAAGAGTATGCCCGCAGTTTTGCCATCGGGAGGGTATAACCATGGCTTCCCTGAACATACGGGCGGCGTTGCTGTCGGTGTCGTTCCTGATTGTGGCCCTGGGGCTATGGGAAATGGCAACCCAGCCGCCGGAAGCCCAGACCGGAATGAGCGAATACGAAATGCTCATGGGTGGCGCCGACCAGGAATCCCGGGTACCGCCACCTTCAGCGGTGATCAAGCTGGCTTGGGCCGAGCTGTCGAATCCGTTCTACGACGCCGGCGCCAACGACAAGGGTATCGGCATCCAGCTCGCTTATTCGGTGTACCGGGTACTTACCGGCTACCTGGCGGCCATGGCCATCGCCTTGCCCCTGGGGTTCCTGATCGGTATGTCTCCGCTGATGTACAAGGCCCTGAACCCCTACATCCAGGTTTTGCGGCCGATTTCGCCGCTGGCCTGGATGCCCCTGGCCCTGTTCATCATCCAGGACTCGGACGCCTCGGCCATCTTCGTGATCTTCATCTGCTCGATCTGGCCGATGCTGCTTAACACCGCCTTTGGTGTGGCCAATGTCCGGCAGGATTGGGTGAACGTGGCCAGAACCCACGAACTGGGGCCGATCAAAACCGCGTTAACCGTGATTCTGCCGGCGGCCGCGCCCACCATCCTGACCGGCATGCGCATCTCCATCGGTATTGCCTGGCTGGTCATCGTGGCGGCGGAAATGCTTGTGGGCGGCACCGGCATTGGCTACTACGTGTGGAACGAGTGGAACAACCTGGATCTGGCCAGTGTGATCTTCTCCATCCTGATGATCGGGGTGGTGGGCATGCTGCTGGACCTCGCCCTGGGCAAGGCCCAGAAATTGGTGGAGTACAAAGAATGAGCGGCCCGGCACCGGCCGCCGATGCCGGCCTCAACCCTCCGAACGGAGACCTGTTATGAGTAAACCATTCCTGGAAGTAGATGGCCTGTCCAAAGTCTATCCGGATGGCCAGGGCGGTGAACTGACCGTCTTCGAGGATATCCGCTTTGCCCTGGAGAAAGGCGAGTTCGTCTGCATCATCGGCCACTCCGGCTGCGGCAAATCCACCATCCTGAACGTGCTGGCTGGCCTGGACGAAGCCAGCGCCGGCAACGTGGTGATGAACGGCAAGGAAGTAAAGGGCCCGGGCCTGGAGCGCGGCGTGGTGTTTCAGAACTACAGCCTGCTGCCCTGGAAAACCGCCCTGAACAACATCGTATTTGCGGTGAAAGCCCGTTGGCCCGGCTGGTCCAAGGAAAAGGTGCGGGAGCACAGCGAGCGCTACCTGAAAATGGTGGGCCTGGAGCACGCCATGAACCGCAAGCCCTCACAGCTCTCAGGCGGCATGCGCCAACGAGTGAGCATCGCCCGGGCCTTCGCTACCCAGCCGGAACTCCTGCTGCTGGATGAACCCTTCGGCGCGCTGGATGCCCTTACGCGAGGAGTGATTCAGGATGAACTGGTGAAGATCTGGGAAGAAACCCGCCAGACCGTGTTCATGATCACCCACGATGTTGATGAAGCCATTCTCCTGTCCGACCGCATCTTTCTGATGTCCAACGGCCCCAATGCTCGCATCGCCGAGAGTGTGAAAGTGGACATCCCGCATCCGCGGGCGCGGGCCACCATTTTCCAGAACCCGGCTTACCACAAGACCCGGGACTACCTGGTTGACTTCCTGGTCAACCGAAGCGGCTCGGCCCTGCCGGAACAAGACGGCAGCCCGAAAGTTGTCGAGCCTGCCAAAGGTACCGCTCAGCCGGAACCGTCGGCGGCCGAACCTGAAACCGAATCCGAAACTGCCGCTCGTGCGGTGAATGCCTGACGTTAAAAGTGAAGAGAGGAACCAACCATGATGAACAAAGAACTGATGACCGCAAAAATCCTTGAAGCCAAAGTTGCCAAGGGCATGACCTGGGAAGCGATTGCCGAGGCAGTGGGGCTGTCGCCGGTGTTCACCACCTCTGCGGCTCTCGGGATGAACAGCCTCACCGAGGACAAGGCTTTCGCCCTCTGCGAAACCCTCGGCCTCGACAAGCCGGTAGCCGAAGCTCTGCAGGTCTGCCCCAAAAAAGCGTGGGATGGCGCTGTTCCCCAAGACCCGCTGATCTATCGCCTGTATGAAGTGGTAGGCGTGTATGGCGATACCATGAAAGCGCTGATTCACGAGAAGTTCGGGGATGGCATCATGAGTGCCATTGACTTCACCATGGACATTGAGAAGGAAGAGAATCCGAAGGGCGACCGGGTGGTGGTTACCATGAACGGGAAGTTTCTGCCTTATAAGGCCTGGTAGTCGTCGGACTTTGAGTTTGCCTCGTTCCTAGCCTTCTGGCTGCGGGGCGGCCGGTGGATTTGTCTTGGAAAAAGAACTCGCTTCGCTCAGACACCTTTTTCCGGCGAAAAACCCACCAACCACCCCGCGCCGACGGGCACTACGGGTAACGCAGTGATGTCTTTCAAAAAGGCTATATCTGTTCTGCACGTCGGTAGGGGGGTATGGGGTATTTTTCTGACAGGAAAAAGGTGTCTGAGCGAAGCGAGTTCTTTTTCCCGAAGAAAAATACCCCATACCCGCCGTACCTGCCCCATAACATCAAGGCTGCGAGCCCAACCCTAACTACGGCAAGTCGGTAACGGCCCCCGTAGATGCGGAACTCACCACACGGGCATACTTGGCCAGCACGCCCCGGGTAAATCTGGGTTCCGGTGGCGTCCAGGCTTTGCGCCGTTTTTCCATTTCCGCGTCAGAGATTTCCAGCACAATCGAGTTGCTCACGGCATCAATGGTAATGGTGTCGCCGTCTTCTACCAGCGCAATTGGCCCGCCCACGGCGGCCTCAGGTGTGATGTGGCCAACCACAAAACCATGGCTGCCACCGGAGAAGCGGCCGTCGGTAATCAAGGCTACATCGCTGCCCAGGCCTTTGCCCATAATCGCCGAGGTGGGGCTGAGCATTTCCCGCATGCCAGGCCCGCCCTTCGGGCCTTCGTATCGAATCACCAGCACGTCGCCAGCGACCACGGTGCCATTCAGGATTCGCTCCTGGGCTTCCTCTTCAGAGTGAAACACTCGGGCTCGACCGGAAAAATGCGTGCCTTCCTTACCGGTGATTTTCGCTACCGAGCCTTCCGGAGCCAGGTTGCCATAGAGAATGCGTAGATGACTGTCGGCTTTGATCGGGTTGTCGAAGGCGTGGATGATCTGCTGGCCTTCGGGGTAGGGCACCACGGTCTCGAGGTTCTCTGCCAGGGTCTTGCCGGTCACCGTGAGGCAGTCCCCATGCAGCAGCCCCTGGTCGAGCAGCATCTTCATTAGCGGTTGAATGCCACCAATGGCCACCAGCTCGGACATCATGTAGTGGCCGGAGGGGCGAAGGTCTGCCAGGACCGGTACCTGTTTGCCGATGCGTACGAAATCGTCCAGTGACAGCTCCACTCCCACCGTACTGGCCATACCCAGAAGGTGAAGCACGGCGTTGGTGGAACCGCCCAGCGCGATCACCACGGTGATGGCGTTCTCGAACGCTTCCCGGGTCATGATGTCGGAGGGCTTGATATCGGCTTCGAGCAGTTTCAGCACCGCGGCGCCTGCGGCTTCGCAATCCGCCAGTTTGCTGTCGGAAACGGCGTTCTGGGCGGAGCTGCCTGGCAGGCTCATGCCCATGGCCTCAATGGCGGAGGCCATGGTGTTGGCGGTGTACATCCCGCCACAGGAGCCTGGGCCGGGAATGGCGGTTTCCTCGATCTGTTTGACTTCGATCAGCTCCATGTTGCCGCGGGCATGGGCGCCCACTGCCTCGAACACGGAGATGATGTCGGTATGGTTTTCGCCGGGCATGATGGTTCCGCCGTAAACGAAGACCGAGGGCCGGTTCAGCCGGGCCAGGCCCATCATGCAGCCGGGCATATTCTTGTCGCAGCCACCGATGGCGACCAGTCCGTCGAAGCCCTCACAACCGGCCACGGTCTCAATGGAATCGGCAATCACCTCGCGCGACACCAGAGAATATTTCATGCCCTCGGTGCCGTTGGCGATGCCATCAGAGATGGTGATGGTGTTGAAGATCAGGCTCTTGCCCCCGGCTCCGTCGGCACCCTTGGCGGCCTCCCGGGCCAGGCCGTCAATGTGCATGTTGCAGGGCGTGAGGTTGCTCCAGGTGGAGGCAATGCCAATCTGAGGTTTTCGGAAATCCTCGTCGGTAAAACCTACCGCCCGGAGCATAGCCCGGCTGGCGGATTTATTGATCCCGTCTACCACCGGTGCCGAGTGTCGGCGTCGTTTATCGGTTGTCATGCGTTATCCCTCTCCGTCGTTTCAAGCCGATCGCGACCGTGCCATGGTATCGGAGACCAGTTCAACTCCGGCAACGGTATGCAGTTTCTCCAGCTGAGATTGAAGCATAGCAACTGGCCGGGAACCCTCCAGCGTGAGGGCAATGTCGAGGGTATCGCCAGTTGATTCCATGGCCATCCTGGAAATCCGGAAGCCGCGCACCCGCACCACCCGGCACAGCCGCTCCAGAGCTGCCGCTTCCTGGTTCATGCGGCAATTCAGGGTATATCGTTGACTGGCGCTTTCATGATTCGGCTTCATGCTACCTGCTCCTTGCGGCTGTTCGTTTTACGGGGTTCGTCAATCATTTCCTTGTTGCTGGCGCCGGCTTTGACGATGGGCCAGACGTTCTCTTCACGACTGATGGCAACGTGCAGCAGCATCGGGCCGTTGTACGCCAGAATGGTTTCGATGCCGCGGCGGATCTGGTCGGTCCGCTCAATGTGTAGGGCCGGGATATCGAACGCCCGGGCCATGGCGACAAAGTCCGGATTGTCGTCCAGATCGATCTGGCTCTCGCGGTTGTTGTAGAACAGTTCCTGTTGCTGACGAACCATGCCCAGGCACTGGTTGTCCAGAATGATCAGCTTCAACGGCAGGTTGTAGCGCCGTATGGTGGCCAGTTCCTGAGCGTTCATCATGAACGAACCATCACCGGTCACGTTGATGACGGTGCGCGTTCGGTCCGAGAACTGGGCGCCGATGGCCGCCGGAAGCCCGAAGCCCATGGTGCCCAGGCCTCCGCTGGTCAGGTGGTGGCGTGGATGGGCGAACTGGTAATACTGGGCAACCCACATCTGGTGCTGGCCAACATCGCAGGCGATGACGGTGTCGTCGCCGGTGATGCCGGAAAGCTGACGGATGAATGCGGGGCCGGTAATGGGTGCCAACGGTTCCTCGTTATCTGCGGCGCGAAAGCCTCCGGTGGTATGCCAGGTGCGGCATTGTTTCTGCCAGGCGTCGATAGCCAGTGGCTCAGCCGCAATGGCATCGGTCAATGCCGCCAGAATGGCGTTCAGGTCACCACGCAGAGACAGGTCTGCCGGCCGCAGTTTGTTGATCTCGGCGGCATCGGCATCAATATGGATCATCCGGGCATTAGGCGCGAACCCGTCCAGCTTGCCGGTGGCTCGGTCATCCAGCCGGGCACCGATCACGAACAGGAGGTCGCACTCGTCAACCGCCTTGTTGGCCGCCCGGGAACCGTGCATGCCGAGCATGCCCAGATCATTCGGGTTGTTTCGGCCGGCGTTGCCAATGCCTTTGAGGGTAACGACGCCCGGCAGCCCCGAGACTTCGGCAAAGGTACGAAAACGGTCTTCGGCTCCGGCCAGAGACACACCACCACCGCTGTAAAGCAGGGGCCGCCTGGCTGATCTCAGCATGGCCAGGGCCGGGCCGATCTCCGGGCAATCCGCTGGCGGTGCCTCGGTGCAGGCCGGGGCTGAAGCCTTAATCTCGGACAACAGAATGTCTTTGGGAATATCAATCCACACCGGCCCGGGGCGGCCAGCCTGGGCCAGGTCGATGGCGTCCTCCAGAATGCCCGGCAAGTCTTCGGGGTCGTCCACCAGGTAGCTGTGTTTGACGATGCCCAGGGTCATGCCAAGGATGTCGGTTTCCTGAAAGGCGTCGGTACCAATCAATCCGGAGGGGACCTGCCCGGTGATCACCAGCAGGGGGATGGAATCCATGTAGGCATTGGCAACGCCAGTGATCAGGTTGGTGGCGCCGGGGCCGGAGGTGGCAATACAAACTCCCAGTTGGCCACTGGCCCGGGCGTAACCGTCTGCCGCCAGGGCACAGGCCTGTTCGTGGCGGCACAGCACATGCTCCACACCCACGTCATCCACCAGCGCGTCATACAGGGGCATGATGCAGCCACCCGGATACCCGAAAACCGTGCTGATGTTATGGCGGTGGAACGCTGCAAGAATGTGCTGTGAGCCGTTCATGGTCGTTTTTCCCTTTTTCTTTGCCGCAAAAAAGAAACCCCCGGGACCTTGCGGTGCCGGGGGTTTCTGGTGTCGTTGTCAGGTTGTCGCTATCTCACCCGCTTGTCCACGCAAAAGCCCCCGGACGGTACCACGACCACCAGGACTAGCTTCACAAGGACCATAACTGCGTTGAGATTCATGAAATCGACAATCTGCTCTGAATTGAGTTGAACAATGCGTGTAGAATCTAACCCACGTTTTCAGGCGGATGCAAGGGCTTATTTCCGGAAATTCAACCGGTGCCGGCTTTTTCGCTTTCTCAAACCAAATCTGTTCACGGCGAGTGGTGCATGACAAGAGCAAAATGGAGCTCCCTGGGATTATCCCTTCTGGTCATCGTCTTATTGGTTGTATGGATGGCAACGGGTGAGGTAAAAGTCGCCAGTGAAGAGGCGCCGGAGGCGCCGGCTTCCGAACAGGTATCTGTCACCCGGGTTGAGGTAACACCGGTCAGCGCGCGGGCTTATCAGCCAGCCCTGAAGCTTCAGGGCCAACTGGAACCCTGGCAGTCGGTTCAGGTCAGTGCCCGCGTGGCTGGTACTGTTGAGCAACTGAACGTTGAGCTGGGGCAGCAGGTGAAAGCGGGTACGGTGCTTGCGACCTTGTCGACGGATGGTCGGGACACGGTGGTACAGCGCTGGCAGGCCAGTATTCGCAAGTTGGAAGCGGATCTGGCCGCCGCCCGGAAGCTGCGTTCCAGCAATCTGGCCGCCGATACTGAAATACTGCGTCTGCAGAGTGAACTCGCCGCGGCTCGAGCAGAACTCGCTGCGGCTGAACTGGCGCTGAATCACCTCAAGCCCATCGCACCGTTTGATGCCACTGTGAATCGTCGCGAAGTGGACGAAGGCAGTCTGGTGCAGGTGGGAACGCCCCTGTTTGAGCTGGTACAGATAGACCGCCTGAAAGCCACCGGACAGATCCCGCAACAATCGGCGGCGCTGGTTCAACCGGGGCAGGCCGTCGATATACAACTGCTGGACGGCTCCCGGCTGGCCGGCGTTGTCAGTTTTGTGGCCAGCGCTGCCAATTCGGACACCCGAAGTTTTGCGGTGGAAGTGGTGGTGGAGAATCCTGAATTGAAGCGGGCTGCGGGCGGCTCTGCCAGCCTGAGTATTCAACTGCCGGAACAACAGGCCACCTTCATATCGCCGGCTTATCTGGGGCTGGATGACGATGGCCGGCCCGGCGTGAAGTATGTCGATGCCGATAATCGAGTGGTGTTTGAGACCGTGCGGCTGCTGAGCGTCTCGACCGACGGTGCCTGGGTTGCCGGCTTGCCGCCGGAGATCCGCCTGATTACCCGGGGCGCCGGATTTGTCTCGCCGGGTGAGCAGGTGCGCCCTGTTGATACCTCAGACCAGCGGGGCTGACCGTCATGCGAGCTTTGATTGCCGCGGCCATGGACCGAAGCCGCACCACGCTGTTGTTGTTCCTGTTCCTGCTGTTGGGCGGTATGGCGGCCTACCAGGTGATTCCCAAGGAATCCAATCCGGACGTCACCATCCCGATGATCTATGTCTCGATGACGCTTGAAGGCATCAGCCCGGAAGACGCTGAGCGCCTGCTGGTCCGGCCCATGGAGCAGGAGCTGCGCTCGCTGGAAGGCATCAAGGAAATGCGGGGTACCGCCTCAGAAGGCCATGCCTCGGTGATGCTTGAATTCGACGCCGGTTTCGATCCGGACAAGGCCCTGCAGGATGTCCGGGAGAAGGTGGATACCGCCCGCAGCAAGCTACCCCAGGAAGCCGACGAACCCCGGGTCAATGAAATCAACGTGTCGCTGTTCCCGGTGTTGTCGGTAGGCCTGTCCGGTCCGCTGTCGGAACGCGAGCTGATTACCATTGCGCGCCGACTTCAGGATGCCATCGAAGCCATTCCCGAAGTGCTGGAGGTGGAAATTGGCGGCGACCGGGAGGATCTGCTGGAGATCGTGGTGGATCCCCAGGTGCTGGAAAGCTACGGCATCGATTTTGATCAGTTGGCCTCCCTGGTTACCCGGAACAACCAGCTGGTGGCTGCCGGCTCACTGGACACGGGTAATGGTCGGATGGCGCTGAAAGTGCCGGGAGTAATCGAAACCATCGAAGATGTGATGTCGATGCCTGTTAAGGTAGACGGCGACACTGTGGTTACCTTCGGTGATGTGGCCATGCTGCAGCGCACCTTCAAAGACCCGACCGGCTTCGCCCGCATCAACGGGGAGCCAGCCTTGGTACTGGAAGTTTCCAAGCGCTCGGGCGCCAACATTATTGAAACCATTGAGCAGATTCGCACCCTGATTGATGAGGCCCGGCCCCGGTTGCCGGAGACCCTCGATATCCGCTTCATCATGGACCAGTCCGAGGAAGTGCGCGATATCCTCTCGGATCTGCTCAACAACGTGCTGACTGCCATTGTGCTGGTAATCATCGTGGTGATCGCGGCCATGGGCCCACGATCAGCTGTGCTGGTGGGGCTCACCATCCCCGGGGCGTTTCTGACCGGCATCCTGGTGATCTGGAGCATGGGCCTGACGCTCAATATCGTCGTGCTGTTCAGCCTGATCCTCGTGGCGGGCATGCTGGTGGATGGCGCCATTGTGGTGTCTGAGCTGGCAGACCGGAATCTGTCGGACGGGCAGCCGGTCAAAGCCGCCTGGGTGGAAGCAGCCTCGCGCATGGCCTGGCCGGTTATTGCCTCCACGGCGACGACGCTTGCGGTCTTCGTGCCGCTGCTGTTCTGGCCCGGAGTGGTGGGCGAATTCATGAAATACCTGCCGATGACCGTGTTGATCTGCCTGATTGCTTCGCTGGCCATGGCGCTGGTTTTCCTCCCGGTTTTGGGTGGCGTGAGCGGTGGTCGCCGGCACCACGAGGATGCCAGTGAAGGGCGTTTCATGCGGGGCTACCGACAGGTGCTGGCCGCTCTTCTGCAGCGCCCGGGCCTGACCTTGCTCGGCACCCTGATGGTGATTGTTGTGATCTACGCCGCCTATGGGCGCTTTAACCATGGTGTCGAGTTTTTCCCGAGTGTCGAGCCCGAGTCGGCCCAGGTTCAGGTGCGGGCTCGTGGCGATCTTTCGGTGTGGGAACGGGATGCCATTGTGCGTGAAGTGGAGTCTCAGCTGCAGAATATGCCGGAGGTAAAGGCCCTGTATGCGCGCTCCATGGTGACCGCCAGCTCCCAGATGGCTCCGGATGTGATCGGCGTTCTGCAGTTCCAGTTCACGGACTGGTACACCCGCCGCACTGCCACGGATATTCTGGAAGACTTTCGGGAACGTACGGCAGATATCGCCGGTATTGAACTGGAGTTCCGCAAGCAGGAGGGTGGCCCGGCTGAAGGCAAGCCCATCGAGCTGCAGGTCAGCAGTATGGACAGCACACAGCTGGATGGCTATGTCGACAGCATTGAGAACCGCATGCGCGAACTCGGTGGTTTTGTCGATATTGAAGACGACCGGAGCCTGCCCGGGATCGAGTGGCGCCTGAATGTGGATCGTGAGGCGGCCGCTCGATTCGGTACCGATGTGTTGAGCATCGGCAGTGCGGTTCGGCTGGTAACCAATGGCCTGGTGCTGGCCACCTACCGGCCGGAAGATGTTCGCGATGAGGTGGACATTGCGGTGCGGGTGCCCAACAACTGGCGGGAGCTGGATCACCTGGAGCGCCAGACACTGAACACCCCTCGCGGTCAGGTGCCGCTGTCGGAATTCGTGGACCTGGAGCCAGGCGACAAGACCGGCTCAATCGTGCGGGTTGATGGCCAGCGCACGATCACCATCAAATCGGATATTGCGCCGGGCAGGCGAATGGACGAGCTGCTGCGGACCCTGCAGGCTGAGATGCCTGAGCCACCGGAAGGGGTGAGCGTGCGCTTTGCCGGCGAAAACGAGGATCAGCAGCAGGCCGCCAACTTCCTGACCTCCGCTTTTCTGGTTGCGGTTGGCCTGATGTTGCTGATTCTGGTGACCCAGTTCAATTCTCTTTACCAGACCCTTCTGATCCTGTCGGCGATTGTATTGTCCACCGCCGGAGTGCTGCTGGGCTTGCTGTTTTCCGGTCAGTCTTTCGGCGTGGTGATGGTGGGCATGGGCATTATTGCGCTGGCGGGTATTGTGGTGAACAACAACATCATCCTGATCGATACCTTCAACCAGATGAAGCGGGAGGGCAAAGCCGCCTACGAGGCCGCCCTGGAGACCGGATGTCTGCGTTTCCGGCCGGTGTTGCTGACGGCCATCACCACAATCCTTGGGCTTACCCCCATGGTGTTGGGGGTAAATGTGAATCTGTTGGAGCCATCATTGGGGCTAGGTGCGCCATCCACTCAGTGGTGGACGCAGCTGTCCAGCGCCATTGCAGGCGGCCTGGCCTTTGCGACGCTGCTCACTCTATTACTGACGCCGGCTTTGCTGGTTCTGGGAGAACGCACCGGCCAGCGGGTCAGGGGGCTGGTCCGGCGCATTTCACAGCGTGATCAGTAGCGGATTCGCCCAGCCAACTCCTGGGCCTTCCGGGCCATAGCCTCGAGCTCCGGAACCGTGCGCAGGTTCTGCTCTGCGGCATCGTGCATGGCTTCGGATATTTCGGCCACTTCTGTGACATTTCGGTTGATGTCTTCGCTGACACTGGTCTGCTCTTCAGCGGCGGTGGCCACCTGCGTTGTGGCGTCGTTTACCTTGATCATCCTCTGGGTAATGTCTGCCAGTGTGGTTCGTACTGCATCCACGGATTCGCTGCTCTCTTTGGCGACCACCTCAGAGGCCTGCATGTACTCTGTGGCGTCCCGGGAGCCATTCTGAATGGAGGCAATGATCTCATCTATTTCCACGGTGGCGTCCTGAGTTTTGGCTGCCAGGTTGCGAACCTCATCGGCAACGACCGCAAAACCCCTCCCGGCTTCTCCAGCTCTGGCAGCCTCTATTGCGGCGTTGAGCGCCAGTAGATTGGTCTGGTCGGCAATTTCCCGGATTACCCGCATGACGTCGCCGACCTGTTGGCCGCTTTTGGCCAGTTCAGCAACGGTGGCCGCGGAACTGCGGATCTGATCGGTCAATCGATTCATGCTGGCAACCGCCTGGTTGATCTGTTCGTCGGCGTGTCGCGTCTGGTTAGCGGTTTCGTCCACCTGGCTGGCAACAGAACTTGCGTGCTGTGCGACGTCCTGAGCGGTGGCTGACATCTCGTTCATCGCCGTAGCTATCTGGTCAATGCGTTGGTGCGCTTTGTCAGACTGAGAGGACACTGCGTCGGCGTTGGACCGAATCATCGCTCCGGTGTCGGCCAGCTGAGACGCGTTGTGTTGCATCATTTCGCCGGTTTCCCGCAGGAACCGGTGCAGGGTTCGGGCGGTGTCCGCCAGTCGACCCAGCTCGTCCGGGCGTTTCAGGGTTACCGGGTCTGTCAGGTCGCCCTCACCAATTCTGCTCAGTTTGGCAATCAGCTCCTGGGTCGGACGTACCACGGATGTCACCAGAACACCAAGACAGGCCAGCGTGCCCATCACGATGGCAGCGAGCAGCAAGCCACCCATCAGCCAGGTGGTTTCCGTTGCGCTGTCCCGCAATTCGCCGGAGTGGGAGACGGCCACGTCACGAATTTTGTTGGCCGCCTGCTCAATCAGTTGCGCGGGTTCACGATCAATTCCGGTCACCGCTTCATCGCCCTCGGTATGATCGTACCCCGAGGCCACGAAATCCTGGTATCCCGTCCGGTACGCTTCGCCCATCCGTTGATGGGCGGCCCTGAACCGGTCCATCAGCGCGCGGGCTTCCTGATCAGCGATTCTTGGGATCAATTGGTCCAGCTGTTGTTGGATACTGGACTCGGTCTTCTGGAACCGTTGCCAGTATTTATCGCGCTGGGCATCGTCGGCGCCGCGAATCAGGACGTTCTTCCATTCCTGAACCTGTGTCTTGAAATCGCTGAGAATGTCTTGCGCTTGCAGGGCCAGGACAATCTCATCACTGATCAGGTGCTCGTATTCATCCTGGCTGGAGAGTGATCGGTTGAAGTAAATGCCTGCAACAATCGCAATCAGAAGGTTGGAGACCACGATGATGGTAAGGATCCGGTTAAGGATGCTTTTGTTGTACCAGCGCATGGGCGGGGTCCTGTAAGATGCTAGGGATAATGGAGTATCGTGGCGGCCTCTGGCGGGCTGCCTGACTGGTTTATCGGCCGACATTTTATATTATGAACCCGCTCACAGAAATTTATCGTGATTCCCAGCTTCTGGTGGTTCACAAACCGGCCGGGTTGCTTATGCATCGCAGCCCGATTGACCGCCATGAGACGGAATTCGCGTTGCAGTACGCCCGTTCTATGAACGGCGGAGCGCATGTCTATCCGGTGCATCGGCTGGACCGGCCGACCTCTGGCATCGTTTTGTTCGCCAGGGATCAGGCAACGGCGAGGGTACTGGGGCTTGCAATGATGGCGGGCGAATTCAAGAAGACCTACCTTGCGTTGGTTCGAGGCTGGACGCCGGAACAGGGCGTGATCGATCATCCACTCCGGGAAGAGCCCGAAGACCGCCGATTGAAGGGAGAAGAACAGCCCGTCCGGCCGGCCCTGACTCGCTACCGTTGCATCGCCACCACGGAGTTGCCGGTCTCTATTGAGCGTTACCCCACCAGTCGTTACAGCCTGGTGGAGCTGAAGCCCGAAACCGGCCGGAAACATCAGCTCCGGCGGCACATGAAGCATATTAGTCATCCGATTATCGGGGATGCCAATCACGGGCGTGGCCGGCACAACCGGTATTTTGCTGAACGGTTCGGCTATGGGCGGTTGATGTTAGCGGCCACTGAGCTGGAACTTTCACACCCGGCCACCGGGGAAGTCCTGCGGTTCTCTGCCCCTCCCGAGGAGAGCTTCCGAACTGTGCTGGAAATATTTGAACAGGATACGGTGACGGGTTAAGGGCCGACGCCAGCCAGATCGGACAACTTGTGTAGCTTTTTATGTCAATTTGCGACAAATAGTACTTTCAGCAGACGTTGTCGCTACCTTGGTGCATACTCAGTCGTAAGCTTATAACAAATAACAAGTGCGTTTGACGCCCGAGAGTGCTATGCCACGGCTTTTTGTCTTCCTGACGCTGTTCTTTTATTTGGTGCTCCCTTCCATTGCCCATGCAGATGCCGGAGAGTGGGGGCCCTTTTCAAAACGCCTTGAGCTTTCACGGTTCGTCGATTACTGGAAGGAAACAGGGGCGCCATCGGTTGCTGACATACGGAACCTTCCGGACCAGGCCTGGACCCGAAACGGCAGTGACAGTGTCAGTCTGGGGTATGGCGAGGACATCTACTGGTTTCGGGTAAAGCTCACCAACACGCTTAAATCGGAAGCCAGTAATTTTCTGGAGATCGGTTATCCCGTCCTGGACCATATTGAGATCTACCGTGAGGTCAGGGGGAAGCTCCTCGAACCGCTGATCCTTGGGGATAAGCGTCCTTTCTACGATCGGCCGATCCACCACCGCAATTTCATTGTCCCGCTGGTGATGCCCGCGGAATCGTCCACAACGGTTTATCTTCGGGTGGACACCACCAGCTCTATGCAGGTGCCCATGACGCTCTGGGAGCAGGATGCCTTCTACGCGGCCGAACAGGCCCGTAGCCTGTTTGAGGGAATCTACTACGGCATCGTCCTGGTGATGATGCTTTACAACCTTTTCGTCTTCATGGCCGTGGGAGAGCGCAGTTTTCTCTACTACGTTGGCTATATTGCGGCGATGCCACTTTTCCTGGCGTCACTGCACGGTGTGGCGTTCCAGTACCTCTGGCCTGAGGCGACCTGGTGGAACGACCAATCCATTATTGTGTTCCTGAATCTGGTGGTGCTGTTCGGGGGAGCCTTCAGTATTCGCTTCATCAGTGTGACAAGAAAAAACCACCCGTGGCTGAACCGGTGGACGATGGCGATGATCATGACGGCCGGTCTGCTTGCCCTGGCGGGCCTTCTGATTCCCTACAGGCTGATGATTCTTCCGACCATTCTGGTTGCCTTTGTGGGATGCTCCACCATGCTTATGCTGAGTGTGGTGCGCTGGCTGAAGCGTGACCCAGCTGCCCGGTATTACACGGTGGCCTGGGTGTTTATGCTGTTCGGGGGCATCGTATTGGCGCTGAGCAAATTTACCATGCTGCCAAGGAACCTGCTGACTGAGAATGCCACTCAGGTTGGCTCGGCCCTTGGTGTGATTCTGTTATCACTTGCGCTGGCTGACAGGCTGAACCGGGAGAAGAAGAAGTCGTTTGCGGCCCAGCAGAAGTTATTGCGTGAGGAACGCAAAGCTCGACTGGCCCAGGAAAAATCGTTGCGTGTTCAGCAAGAGGCTAATGCTCTGTTGGAGGAGAGGGTGCAGGAGCGGACCCGTGACCTGGAATCCCTGAACGAACAACTACTGGAACTGAGTGCGACGGATCCCCTTACCGGACTCAAAAACCGGGGGCACTTTGACAAAAAGTTTCAGGCTGACGTGGTCCATGCCTATCGGTTTGAGGAGACGCTGTCGCTGCTGGTGGTAGATATTGATCACTTCAAGAGCTTTAACGATACCTACGGCCATCTGGTGGGCGATGACTGCCTGAAAATGGTCGCCGACTGCATCAAACGGCACGTCACCCGGCCGCAGGATCTGGCCGCCCGGTATGGCGGCGAGGAGTTTGTCGTCCTGTTGCCGGACACCCCGGAAGCCGGAGCTGTTCGGGTCGCCGAGAGAATCCGCGAGGAGATTCAGAAAACAGCTTTCCGGGTCTCGGATCAGGTACTTCATCTCACCGTCAGTATTGGTGTTTGCAGCTGCGCGCCCGCCCGGGCGGACGCCACCAAAGCGTTGTTTGCCTGCGCCGATGACGCGCTTTACCAGGCCAAGGCGGAGGGTCGTAACCGGGTAATTTCAAATACCCAGGCCGGGCGGGACCACGCAGTCTGTCAGGCCTGATTTGACCGGGCTGCCTGGTTAAGGGTTGGCCAGGGGTGGTTGGCTTCCAGCGCGTAGGCAATCTCGAGCAGCGTGCGCTCATCGCCATGCCGACCCATAAACTGCACCGAAATAGGCAGGTGCTGACTGCTTTCCCCCATAGGTAAGGCGATAGCCGGAGCACCAGTGGCGTTGGCCAGCGGCGTAAAACTCACATAGCGGGTCAGACGTTCGAACAGGGTATCGAAAGGTACGCCGGGGCTTAGATGGCCGAGCGGCGGTGTGGTATGTCCCAGGACGGGGGTCAGCACCGCGTCATAATCATTCATGTGCCTCTGATAGTCGTGCCAGGAGCGTTTCAGCCGCCAGATGACAGCGGGCAGGCGCCAGAACTGGCGGCGGAACATTTTGTCCAGGCCATTGGTCAGACCGTCCACTCGGGATTTGTCGAAATCCGGGTGATAGAGCTTCTTACCGCGGGCTTTTACACCGAACGCGAGCATCCCCCAGTAAAGCGCAAAGTCATCCGGAAATGAGCTGGCGACCGGCACATCCATGGGCTCGATAATGTGCCCCAGCTTTTCCAGGTAGCGGGCCGTCTGCTCCACCGTTTGCCGGGTTTCCGGGTCGGTGGGGTGGCCGTTGATGGAGTCCAGCACCAGGCCAATGCGCAACTGTCGGCCAGAGGGGCCCTGCACATGCCCGATGGCGGGTAGTTTCCGGTTCCTGAACCAGGACTCGGCGTACGCCAGGAAGCCGGCGGTATCGCGCACTGAACGCGTGACGACACCATCACTGATGATGTTGACGGGCAAATCCCGGGCGGCATCATTGTCCACTACGCGCCCCCTCGTCGGCTTCAGGCCCACCAATCCGCAACAGGCCGCCGGTATCCGGATAGAGCCGCCACCGTCATTGGCGTGGGCAATGGGCACCACGCCGGCTGCCACCAGGGCGGCAGCGCCGCCGGAGGAAGCGCCACAGGAATAGTCCAGGCTCCATGGGTTGCGTGTCGGGTCTCCCTGGGCGGGCTCAGTTGAGGCGTTAAAACCGAATTCCGGCAGTGTGGACTTGCCCAGGCAAATAAAGCCCTGGGCCAGCATCTGTTCGGCAAAAGGGCTGGTTCTTTTCGCCACCCGGGGCGTGACAGCCTGTGAGCCGTGCCCGGTGGGCAAACCCTCAACGTCCGTGTTGTCCTTGATATAGGTAGGCACACCGGCAAAGGGGCCAGTCTGGGCGCCCGGTCGCTGGCTCTGTGTCAGCGCTGGCTGATAACGTTCGGCCACCACACCATTGATCACCGGCGCCGCCAGCTGTGCCCGCTCAATCGCCGCCGCCGTCACTTCCTGCGCCGAAACCTCGCCTGAACGAATCCGTTCAGCAAGTGCGGTAGCGTCGTTGTCGGCCATCGCGTCGTTGCGGAAACAATGGAAGCGGGTACTGGGTGGCTGATTCATGGCGGCTCCTGAAAGCAAAAACAGAGGCTTACTAACATAACCCAGGCTTAAACGTGACGATATGTCATTTCAGGTATGGCGTCACAAAATGGGTGCAAAATATGGCAGCAAAGGATTGATCGGTGTCTCTTTCAATGCAGCCTCAAGCACAGTAAGCTGTTTGCCAACCTACTGAACCAGAATGAATAATGGATCTGATCGAGCCTGCTGTCCGGGTTTTTCTCGGCGTTTTTTTCCTGATGATTGGTCTGCAGTTTGCGGCCCGTACGCTCGGCCTGTATTCACGATTAGGCTTCTCTCACATCAACTATGGCAGGGCCGGTACGGCTACCTGGTGGCATCGCCACACCTTTAACCTGTTCCGGGCTGCGATTCTGCTGGTTTGCCTGGCCAGGATCTGGGTTGATCTGGACGCCTGGCTGGGCGTTTTCCCCCTGCTGTACCACTGGCCGGTGTTACTGGCCGGGGCTGTGCTTCTGCTGGTTTCCTACACCGCCGTGAACTATCTGCAGGCCTACATGCATGAGGACTGGCGTTCCGGCATTGATGACCAGCATGGCAGTGGGCACCTTCTGACCGATGGACCTTTTGGTCGCAGCCGGAACCCGCTGTTTCTGGCGGTGATGACGGGGCAGTTGGGGTTCTTTCTGGCGTTGCCCAGCGTGTTTTCGCTGGTGTGCCTGGTGACTGGCGTGCTGGTGATCATGCGCCAGGCCAGGGAGGAAGAGAAAGCCCTGGCCAGGCGTTTTGATGAACAGTACGAGGCCTATTGCAAACGGGTGCCCCGCTGGTTCTGACTGTCGGGTTCAGGATGCTTTGTTCCGCGCTTCCTTGATCACGTCGTAAGCGTGGCTGATTTCACGGGTTCGTTCTTCCGCCATTTCCCGCATACTTTCCGGCAAGCCGCGTCCGGCGAGTTTGTCCGGGTGGTTTTCACTCATCAGTTTGCGGTAAGCGCGCTTGATCTCGGCGTCTGAGGCCTCTGGCGAGACGCCAAGAACCTTGTAGGCATCATCGATCTGCTGGCTGCTGGAATAATTGCGGGTACCGCCCGCCTGGCCGGCATGGGCGCCACGCAGCATAGCTTCAAGCTGGTCGACCTGACTTTCCGGCAGCCCCAGCCCACGGGCGATACGAACCAGCATTTCGTGCTCGGCCGGATGCACCTGCCCGTCTGCGGCAACCGCAGACACCTGTACCTGCAGAAACATCTGCAACAGTACCGGCTGGCGGCCGGAAGCCTGCATGAAGCGCTGGAGTTCGGCGTCCAGGTCGAAGTCCGATGCTTTACCACGGTTGAACGCTTCCTTGGCCATGGCTTTCTGGGATTCGTTCAGGCGAAAGCGAACGAACATGGCCTCTGCCATCTGAATCTCATCCCGTGAGACCACACCATCGGCCTTGCACAGGGCGCCCATCACCGCGAACACGGATTCAATGAAACCGGCCTGCAGCCCCTGAAGCTTGCCCAGCAGTCGGCTTTTCATGCGCTGGAACAGGAACGCACCAATGGCTGCGCCAACCAGAAAGCCGGGGAATCGACCAAAGGCATAACCGATCAGACCGCCAAAAATGATTGCGAACAGCATTCTCTATCCTTCGTTGAGTAAACAGTCCTGAGAATATACGTGTTTTTGGTCAGGGCTTCATGAACAGGCTTTCATCCACGGCATCAATCTGCTCGGCCTTCAGGTGCTGGGCGCCGTAGCGCCGATAGGTTCCGGAGCGTACGAAGAGCAGGAATACGTCCCGGTCTATATGGCCCTGTCTGGTCATTTTATCCATGATGTTCAGCGCTTCAGACAGTGTCTTGCCCTGCTTGTAAGGGCGATCCACGGCGGTCAGCGCCTCGAAGATGTCAGCCACGGCCATGATTTTCTCGGGAATGCTCATGTCCTCACCGCTCAGGCCGAAGGGGTAGCCCTTGCCGTCCACACGCTCGTGGTGAGTGCCGGCCAGCCGGGGCACACGGGCCAGACGGTCTGGCAGGGGCAGGGCATCCAGCATGCAGATGGTCTGCACGATGTGTTCGTTGATACGGAAGCGCTCTTCTTCCGTCAGGGTGCCGTACTGGATGGTCAGATTGTGGAGTTCTCCCCGGTTGTAGGCATACTCAGGCAGCTTCATGTCAAAGCCCCAGAGATTGCGCGGGTCGTCCCGCTGGACCGGAGGCACCCGGTCGCCCCAGGTGCGAATATGCCAGGGTTTGTCTGCCAGCAGTGGCTCTGTGGCGGGCAGTGCCGCTTCCGGAGAATCCGCCAGGGCTTGCTGCTCATCGCCGGAGAGGCCCAGCCGGTCACTGAAATGGCGTTGCCAGGTCTGGGCTCCGATCTGGCGAATGCGCGCTACATCCTCGTCCGACATGGACTCACTGCCCACATTGGCGTTTGCCAGGAAGCCAAAGTCAGCCTGCAGTTTTGCCTGGGCCTCATCTCTGTAACGGGCAGCCTGGGTCGGGTCTTCTCCATTCAGGCAGGCTTGAAGGTAACGGACCTCGGCATCCCGGTGCAGGATTTCAAAGCGGGCCCGGATTTCGTGGATGCGGTTGTAGATGGTTTCCAGCTTTACGGCTTTGTCGACCACATATTCCGGGCTGGTGATCTTGCCGCAGTCGTGCAACCAGGCCGCCAGGTGAAATTCGTAACGTTCGTCTTCGTTCATGCGGAAATGGGCAAAAGGCCCTTCCGATGCCTGCTCTGCCACCTCCGTGATCATCTGGGCGAGCTTGGGCACCCGCTCGCAATGGCCGCCGGTGTAGGGCGACTTGGCATCAATGGCGCTGGCCACCAGGCGGATAAACCCATCGAGCAGGGCCTGCTGGCTTTCGATCAGTTCACGGGTTTCGATGGCAACTGCGGCGGAGCCGGCAATTTCATCCACGAAAACAATCAGGTCATCACTGAGGTGGGTGTGGTCGCCCACTTCCATCTCGATGATCAATGCACCAATGAGTTTCTTGCGTCGATTACGCAGGATGGCAAACACCGGGTGGCCGGATATGTGGTTTCTGAGCTGTCGAATGATCTCGTTATCGTCTGCCGCCTGGTTGATGGCTGGCAGGCTGGCGGGCAGTTCAAGTCCGCGGTTAACAGCCAGGTCGAGCTTATGTTCATGGCTGCTGTACAGGTAAATCGCGCCCCGTTCCTGGCTGACGATGGCGATGATCTGATCAAGAATGTCGCGTAACAACTGGTTCAGATCCTGGCCCCGGTTGAGCACCGTGGCGATGTTCTGGAAGCTTCGGATGGTGCGGGCCATGTCATCCAGGGCAATGCTGAGTTCCGAGGCTTCCCGGATATGGGACTCCGAGCGGATTGGCGTGTCAAAGCGGAAGCGGGAGAGGCTGCTGACCCGGTCGGTCAGGCGTTCAAGGGGTTTGCCCACCTGGCGCCCCATAAACCAGCCAAGTATCAACAGCAGAAGCGCTATGGCGCCGGCGATCGCGGTCTGGCGGGCAAGGGCAGCCCAGACATCGGCCAGCAGTTCATCCGAGGGAATGGCGACAACTACGGAGAGTGCTTCATCGGGCAGGGTTCCAAGTTGCTCGGCCATGCCATACCAGTCACGGCCCTGCTGACGAAAGCGGCGGATTTCCCGGTTGGTGCCCGGCTCAAGCACCTGGCGGATCACGGCATCGGGTTCGGTGTTACCGTCGGCGTCTGCAAGGAGTTCCCCGGAAGCGCTGACAATGGCCAGCCGGCTTCCTGCGGTCTGTTTCAGTTCCGCCAGTTGCGAGCCCAGGTCGGTCACGGTGACATCAACACCCAGCACGGTACCCGGGATACTGGCGGCCCTCTGAGACAGGGTCAGCCCGGTTTCCTGGGTGGTGAAAAACACATAAGGCGCTGATAGCTGGAGCGAATCTCCGGCCCTGGCTGCCTGATACCAGGGGCGCTGGCGGGGATCATAGTCGTAATCCGGCAGCGAGCGGCGTTCGAGCAGTTCCAGGTCGCTGTTATAGAATTGCCAGATGCCCTTGCGCAGGTTGCCCTGGTATTCCAGGCTTTGCAGCAGATAGCGACTGGTTGCGGGGGCGTCCGGAAACTGGAGTGAGCCCGAACTGCGAATCTTACGGAACAGGAAAAAATCGCCATTGTCATAGCCTGCGTATACCGCACTGACAATATCGCTGCTGGTGAGCACATCGGCAATCACCGGCAGGCGTTGCAGTCGTTGCTCAAGGGTGGAACTCTGGGTGAGTGGGTCGTGCCGCAACAAGGCCAGCGCCGTAGCCGGCGGTTGGGTAATGGCATTGATACGATCGTCCACGCTGAGAGCCAGCTGTCGGGCAGTGGCGGCGGCAGCGGTGACCTTGGCCTGTTCCATGCCCCGATAACTCTGGGCCACCAGTGTGATGGCCAGTATCAGCATTCCCAGGGTGATGGCAGACGCAATCAGGAATGCCAGTGATACCCGGGCGGTCTGTTTGTTGTGTGGCGGTTTTGTCTGTCTCACAGCGTCGGGATCCAACGACGGATGAAGGGTTCTCTAAGTGTAGACGCTCTGCGGGCGTTATTCTGATTTCAGAAGATAAACGGGTGGCTTATGACGCCAGATCTGTTTTCCGGGTTGAATGATCAACCGACAGTGGAAGCCTTTGACGAGGGTGTGGTTGTGCTACGGCGCCATGCCGTGAAGCACCAGCAGGCCTTGATGCGAGATATAGATCAGGTGACGCGACTCGCGCCGTTCCGCCATATGAAAACGCCGGGTGGCCATCAGATGTCGGCCGCCATGACCTGTTGCGGCCCCCTGGGGTGGGTGACTGACGAGACAGGGTATCGCTACCAGCCCCAGGATCCGTTATCCGGGCTTCGGTGGCCGGCTATGCCCGATAGCTTTGTCTCATTGGCCCGCAAGTCGGCCCAGGAAGCGGGATTTCCCGGCTTTGACCCGGATGCCTGCCTGATTAATCGCTATCAGCCAGGGGCCAAAATGGGACTGCATCAGGATAAGAATGAAAAAGACTTTGCCTGGCCCATTGTGTCGGTGTCCCTGGGGCTGCCCATTGTGTTTCAGCTTGGTGGACTCAAGCGCAGCGACCGCCCCGCGCGTATTCTGCTGGAACATGGTGATGTGGTGGTCTGGGGCGGCCCGGCCCGTTTGCGTTACCACGGCGTTCTGACTCTGAAAGCCGGTGAACACCCGGTGACCGGCTCGGCCCGCTACAATCTGACCTTCCGTAAGGCTGGCTGATACCTCATTGCAGCCAGGCGACCAACAGGCCTGCGGCCAGAGATAACACCATCGGGCCAGCCACCAGCAGACCGGTTTGTCGGTTGCCGATACTCCAGGCGATGCCCGATTTCACCAGATTATTCACCGCTGCCGCGATGACAATCCCCAGCACGGCTGCATCCATGCCCAGGCCATCGTTGGACATCCGGGTAAGAGACAGGGTGATGGCATCGACATCCGCCACGCCAGAGGTGGCGGCCAGGGCGTAAATGCCGACATCGCCAAAGGCATTCTTGAGGAATTCCCCCAGTAACAGAATGGCGGTCAGCAAGAAACCGAACACCAGTGCGGAAGAGAGATCCAGCGGGTTCTGGTTCATGGTGGGCTGGCTCACCTGCAGTTGCCGGGCGTTGCGGCGCCAAATGATCAGCGCGGGCACGTAGAGGAGGGTGGTCATCATGGCGACCGGCCAGATCAGGCTGGCCAGCAGTGCCTTGTTGATGACCAGGCAATAAACCAGAATCCGGGGGAACATGGTGCCGCAGGCAATCAGGATGCCGGCAGCAAACTGCGGGCTGAAGTCGGGATTTTTCGCCGATTGCCGGGCGAAGTGCAGGCTCAGGGCGGTAGATGAACTCAGCCCGGCAAACAGGCTGGTGAACAGAATGCCTTTGCGGGCTCCGGCCACCCGGATGGCAAAGTAACCGACAAATGAGATGGAGGCGATCATCACCACCATCCACCAGATTTCCCGGGGGTTGAGCACGCCACCCGGGCCCATGGCCTCGTTTGGCAGCAGAGGCAGCATCACCACCGAGATCAAAAGCAGTTTAAGGGCAGCGTCGAGTTCGCTGGCCTGAAGCTTGTGCACCCAGCCGTGGATTTCTTCCTTGTTGTCCAGAATGATGGCGGTGACCACCGCAGCAGCGGTGGCGATCACCGGATCCACCGCCACGGCAACAGCGCCGAAACAGAAGGTCAGCAACATGCCGACCATGCCGGTAATGCTGAAATTGCGGATGTGTTCCAGGCGCTCGCTGTAGGCCACCAGCCCCATGGCCACTACACTGAGTAGCAATACCGGAAAGGCCCAGGGGGTAATCTGCTCCGACAATACGGCGGCAATACCGCCCAACAGCCCGACCAGTGAGAAGGTGCGGATACCGGCAATGCGTTCCCCGGATTTCTGCTCCCGGGCATCCCAGCCCCGCTCCAGGCCAATGATGGCCCCGAGCAGCAAGGCCACGGCCAGATTGATGGTGGTCTGGTTGGCGTTTAGGAACTGGCTTGCTACATCATCCATGTACTTGTCACCACAAAGATTATTTAAACGCATTCTAGGCAATTAGCGGCCCCGGCGGCACCCCCGGTCTGTCTGGATAGCCAGTCTGGCCATACTTTCAGGACGGTTTCTGGTACCCTTCGCGGCCCCGATCTGATATCCCCAGGAATTGAAAGCGACACCCCTGACCATGACAAACGCACTCAAGCAGAACTGGTTTTCGAACATCCGTGGCGACTTACTCGCCGGAACCGTGGTTGCGCTGGCACTGATTCCGGAGGCGATTGCCTTCTCTATCATTGCCGGGGTTGACCCGAAAGTGGGCTTGTATGCCTCCTTCTGTATTGCCGTGATTATTGCCTTTGTAGGTGGCCGCCCGGGAATGATCTCGGCGGCCACCGGCGCCATGGCGCTGCTGATGGTGACGCTGGTCAAAGAGCATGGCCTGCAATACCTGCTGGCGGCAACCCTGCTGACCGGTGTGATCCAGATTGCCGCCGGCTACCTGAAACTGGGCGGCTTGATGCGGTTTGTATCCCGTTCAGTGGTGACCGGTTTCGTGAACGCTCTGGCCATCCTGATTTTTATGGCCCAGTTGCCGGAACTCACCAATGTGACCTGGCATGTCTACGCCATGACCGCCGCTGGTCTGGCTATTATCTATCTCTTCCCGCTGATACCCACTGTGGGCAAGTTGATTCCGTCTCCGCTGGTTTGCATCGTCGGTTTGACCATTGTCTCCATGGTTATGGGGCTGGATATTCGTACCGTAGGTGATATGGGTGAATTGCCGGATACCTTGCCGATTTTTCTGTGGCCAGACGTACCGCTGACGCTGGAAACCCTGATGATCATCCTGCCCTATTCACTCGGTCTTGCCGTGGTAGGGCTGCTGGAATCCTTGATGACGGCGACGATTGTCGATGATCTTACGGACACGACCAGCGACCGTAACCGCGAGTGCAAGGGCCAGGGCATTGCCAATATCGGTTCCGGCTTGCTGGGCGGCATGGCAGGCTGCGCGATGATCGGTCAGTCCATCATCAACGTGAAATCCGGTGGTCGCACACGTTTATCCACGCTCACGGCCGGTGTCTTTCTGCTGATTCTGGTGCTTGTGCTCGACAAGTGGCTGGTGCAGATTCCGATGGCCGCCCTGGTGGCCGTGATGATTATGGTCTCCATCGGTACCTTTAGCTGGGATTCCATCCGTAATCTCAGGGAGCATCCATTGTCTACCAATATCGTGATGCTGGTTACGGTCATTGTGGTCGTCGCCACCCACAACCTGGCTTTCGGCGTGCTGGCCGGTGTCCTGCTGGCGGCCCTGTTCTTCGCCAACAAGGTTGGCCATTACATGCTGGTGACCTCCGAGCTGGACGAGGCAACAGACACCCGTCGCTATACCGTGGTGGGCCAGGTGTTTTTCAGTTCCTCGGAAAAATTCCTGGAATCCTTTGACTTCAAGGAAGCGGTGGACAATGTTGTGATAGACCTCAGCCGCGCGCACTTCTGGGACATTACCGCCGTTGGCGCGTTGGACAAGGCAGTGATCAAATTCCGCCGTGAGGGTGCGGATGTGGAAGTGATTGGCCTGAATGAGGCCAGTGCCACCATCGTTGACCGCTTCGGGGTGCACGACAAGCCCGACGCCGTTGACCAGCTGATGGGGCACTGATATGACTCAGACCAAAGAAAACTCTGACATTCGCAGCAATAATAACAGCCAGAATCAGGCGCAAGGCGAGGCAGCTATGACGGCAGACAAGTTGAGAATTGTGGCGTGTATTGACGGTTCCCGGGCCGCCCCTGCAGTGTGCGACTTTGCCTCCTGGGCCAGCCGCCACATGGACACGCCGCTGATGCTGCTGCATGTTCTGGATGAAGAACGGTATCCGGCCGAGCCGGATCTGGCTGGCAGCATCGGCCTTGGCAGCCGCGAGCATTTGCTGGATGAGCTGGCGGAGCTGGACCGTAAGCGCTCCAAGCTTGCCCTGGAGCATGGCCACCACATGCTGGACGAAGCAGAGGCCAGGGTAAAAACTGCGGGTATTGGCGAGACGGTCAAGCGCCAGCGCCATGACAACCTGGCCGAGGCCCTGACCGCGCTGGAAAAAGAAACCCGGCTATTTGTGATGGGGTTGCACGGTGAAAGCAGTTCCGATCGCGATGTGCACATCGGTAGCCAGCTTGAGACCGTGATCCGTAGTGTGCATCGTCCGATTCTACTGGTGCCAGATGAATACAGCGAGCCGAAAAGTGCCATGGTGGCCTTTGATGGTTCCGCGACCGCCTTCAAGGGCATTGAGATGATTGCGGCCAGCCCGGTGTTACGGGGCATGCCTTTGCACCTGGTGATGGTTGGAGCCGACACGGCCGATCGTTGGGAGCAACTGAAAAAAGCGGAAAAAATGCTGGAAGGCCTCGGTGTTGAGATCACGCTGGCTATCCGCGCTGGCGATGTGGAGCCCACGCTGCACGCCTATCAGGAAGAGCACAGCATCGACATTCTGGTGATGGGGGCTTACGGCCACTCGCGAATCCGCCAGTTTCTGGTGGGCAGTACAACAACCACCATGCTGAAAACCGCGCACAAGCCGCTGGTTATTCTCAGATAAGGAGCAACCATTGCTCACAGGCAGCCGAGAGGGGAAGCCGATGATCAGAAGGTTATTGCCCCTGATATCCCTGGTTGTCCTTGCTGGCTGTGCAGGAGGGATCAAGCCGATGGAACACGGGCTGGCAATACCGGTCGCCTCGGAGCCAGACGCTTTTCTGCAGGCACAGAGCGAAGAGCGGGTCGGCGCCGGGTTGCCGGCGGTAAAACTGCTGAACACAGGCCAGGATGCCTTTCTGGCCCGGGCCGCACTGATCGAGACTGCCAGCCAGCGCATCGACGCCCAGTATTACATCTGGAACGACGATGACAGCGGCCGCTACCTGGCCAGCCGCTTGGTTGCGGCCGCGGATCGCGGAGTGGTGATTCGCCTGCTGCTGGACGATATAAACGTCGCTGGCAAGGAATCCCTGTTCGCCCTCCTGGATGCCCATGCCAATATCCGCGTGCGTATTTTCAACCCATCCCGGTCCCGGGATGGCTTTGGCCGCTGGCTCTCGTTTATCACTGACTTTGATCGCATCAACCGGCGCATGCACAACAAAACCTTTGTGGTGGACGGTCTTGTGGGTATTGCCGGGGGCAGGAACATCGGGGATGAGTACTTCGATCAGCATCCGACACTGAACTTCCGGGATCGCGATGTTCTGGTGCTGGGGCCGTTGGCGGGGGACATGACCGTCAATTTCGAGGCCTACTGGGACAGTCCCTGGACTTTGCCGCTGGTAGAGCTTTATCCCAAGCCTGAACAGGCACAACCGAAGCTCAGCGTCCTGATTAAATCTGCCGCCTCGCGGCATTACCAGATCGAGCCACCAGGAAACCGGCAAACGGCAAGAAGCTATCTGGAGACTTTGTTTGCCAACACCGTTTCTGCACCCGCCGAACTGGTGTTTGATCCGCCTCCCGAAGACCCGGATGCACCCGCAGAGGCTCCCCAGCGAACCGCACAAACCCTGTATGAACTGGTAGAGGACGCTCGCTCCGAGATTTTGATTGAATCGGCGTATCTGATCCTCACCGACAACCAGCTGAAAGCGGTTGACGGAATTGGCAACGGTCGCCTGGAGGTCGCTGCACTGACCAACTCCCTGGCGACGAATGATCTGGTGACCAATCATTCGGGTTATGCCCGCTGGCGCCGGGCGATGCTGGAACAGGGTATTGAGCTGCACGAATTGCGACCGGATGCCCCTGCCTGCCAACGTTGGGTGGCCGCGAGCGCGGCCTGTGACGGCGGTGAGGTAAGCCTTCATTCCAAAGCGGTGGTGTTTGATCGGGAAACCCTGTTTATCGGTTCCTTTAACGTGAATCTGCGTTCCATTTATCTCAATGGTGAGACGGTGCTGGTGATCAAAAGCCCGGAGCTCGCCGGTGCCGTGGCGGACGATATCCGTTACGCCATGGAGCCCCGGAACAGCTGGCGGGTTGAGCTGAATGGCCAGGATGAACTGGTCTGGCGGTCAGAGGGGCAGGAGGTGCAGCACGAGCCGGAGGTGGGTTTCTGGCGCCGGGCCATGTCGCGGATGCTGTCTTGGCTGCCTATCGAGAAGTACCTGTAGCGGCGCTCAGGCCTCGTTGCCGGCAGCGACACCAGACGCCCAGGCCCACTGGAAATTGTGACCACCCAGGTGCCCGGTCACGTCCACCACTTCGCCAATAAAGAACAGATTCGGCCGATCCAGAACCGCCATGGTTTTGGAAGAGAGTTGGCGTGTATCAACTCCGCCCAAGGTCACTTCTGCGGTTCGATAACCCTCGGTGCCGGCCGGTTTCACCGTCCAGTTGCCCAGAGTGTCGGCAATCTGTTCGATGTCCTGATTGCTGCAGCCCTGCAGTGGGCCATGCCAGCCCTGAAGCTCATTAAATGCCTGGGCAAAACGTTTGGGCAGATGCTGGTTGAGATACTGCGCTGGAGTGGATTGCGGCTTTTGCTTGCGAAGTGCCAGCAGGTCCTCCCGAATTGGCTGGCCCGGTAACAGGTTGATGTGCACCTCCTCCCCCGGCCTCCAGTAGCTGGACACCTGCAACATGGCCGGGCCACTCAGCCCCCGGTGCGTCACCAGCATGGGCTCACGGAAGTGCTCGTTATGGCAGTGGGCATCGACCGGACAACTGACCCCCGAGAGTGGCGCCAGTTGCTGTTTCAGCTCCGGTTGCAGGGTAAAGGGCACCAGCCCGGCCCGGGTCGGCAGGACGTTCAACCCGAACGTTTTGGCGAGCTCATAACCGAATCCGGTCGCGCCCATGGTGGGAATGGACAGGCCGCCGCAGGCAACCACCAGAGATTCGCAGCTCAGCACGCCGCTGCCGGTCACAACCTGATAGCCACCGTTCACTTCCCGTACCTTTTGAATCTGGGTCTTCAGCCGGATCTCCGCGCCCGCCCATTCACATTCGGTCAGCAGAACATTGAGGACGTCTTTGGCGCTGTCCCGGCAGAACAACTGACCGGGCGCTTTCTCCTCGTACTCGACGTCGTGGCGATCTACGAGTTCGAGGAAATCCTGGGGTGTGTACCGCTTCAACGCCGAGATACAGTAATGGGGATTATCCGAGAGGAAATTGGCGGGTGTGCTGTTCAGATTGGTGAAATTACAGCGCCCGCCGCCGGACATCAGGATCTTCTTGCCCGGTTTGTTGGCATGGTCCAGTACCAGCACACGCCGGCCCCGGTAGCCAGCGGTTGCCGCACACATCAGCCCTGCTGCGCCGGCGCCGATGATGATTACGTCATACGCTGAGGATGAACCTGCCATGATACTACCCGCCGTTGGTGAAGAACGCCGGGCAGTATACCAGCCTCACGGCAGGTGAACGGAGCCTTCCATGTAGAAGGCTGCCTGGCCAGAAATGGCCACCCGCTCGCCCCGGAGCTCGCAGCGCAGTTCGCCGCCGCGGGCAGAAACCTGGCGAGCCCTGAGTTCGGTTTTACCAAGCTTCTCAGCCCAGTAGGGCACCAACACACTGTGGATGGAGCCGGTCACAGGGTCTTCGTCGATACCGGCGCCGGGAGCAAAATAGCGGCTGACAAAATCACAGTCCGTTCCCGGGGCGGTCACAATCAGGCCCTGGTTGCCCAGCTCGGCCAGCTTGCGGTTATCCGGGTTTGCGTTCCGTACCTCGTCTTCGGAACCCAGTACCACCATGTAATTGGTGTCGTTAGGCACGAAGAAAGACTCGGCCGGCGCCCCGGGCAAAGCCTCCAGAATCAGCGCCGGCGTTGGCCTGTGCTCGAAGGGCAGGTTCGGGAAATCCAGCTCCAGCCAGCCTTCTGCCCGGCGGGTAACGGCCAATGGGCCACTTCTGGAGTGAAAATGCACGGTGTCGGCCGACCAGCTCAGCCGGTTGAACACCACCCACGCCGAGGCCAGTGTGGCATGGCCGCACAGCGGTACTTCCACCGCAGGGGTGAACCAGCGGATGTGGAAATCCGCCGGGTCAGACTCTGGCAACGGCACCAGAAACGCGGTTTCCGACAGGTTGTTCTCCAGTGCGATTGCCTGCATCCGCTCGTCTGGCAGCCATTGGTCCAGCGGCATAACGGCTGCCGGATTACCGCCGAACAGGGTGTTGGTAAAGGCATCGACCTGATAAATCGGTGTGGTGTTCATAGGTTCTCCCTGTTGGAGTTGGTCAGATAATGTCTGGCTCGCGAACGGGCGAAGCGCTGTAATTCCTGCTCACTGTAGCAGTGGACTTCCGGCTGCGGGCGGTTGCCGGTGAGAATCCAGTGGTTGTGGCCGGCCGGGATTACCCGGATGCCATCCCGGGCCAGGCCTTGTATGGTTTTGAGGTGATGACCGTTGCCTGTCGTAGCGCCTGCTCCGGCAAGGTTGAACAGGTCTTTCTGACTGGCTCTGGATCTATCCGGTTGTTGTTTAAAGCGCTCGTCGGTTTTCTGTACCTGTGCCATGGTGAAACCCCTTCTTCAGTGGATGGCTCTATTGTTCGCTTATCCGTGTTGCCATAACAGATTCAGTTAACCAGGCATTGAATCGGTACAGATGATCTATAATCTGAACTGTGCTGGCCGAAAAGTAGCCAATCTGTACTGCCTGAATTGGCGCTGGATCTGCTGCAATAGACCTCGATTGGCCACTGCAAACAGGGAGAAGACCATGGGTGTGCTTTATAACCAGGTAGCAGATCAGCTGCAGGGGCTGATCCGTGATGGCGTTTACCGGGAGGGTGAGCGTTTGCCCGGGGTTCGGGTGCTCAGCCGTCAGTTTGGTGTCAGCATTTCCACGGTGCTTCAGGCCCACCAGACGCTGGAAGCCCGTGGCTATCTGCAGGCCAGGGAGCGTAGTGGCTATTTCGTAAGGTTGCCTGCCAGGGACGTGCCGGAACCCAGAATGTCGGAACAACGCAGCCAGCCGCTGCCGGTGTCTGCCCGGGAAATGACACTGGATCTGTGCGCGGACGAGCAGAAGCGCATGGTGCCGTTGGCAACCGCCATACCACACCCGGATTACCTGCCGCTGCGGCAGATCCAGCAGAGCACCCTGTGGGCTGCCCGGCGGGGCCTGGAAACCCTGGACTACGCCTTCCCCGGCAAGGAATCCTTTCGCCGGCAGATTGCCCAGCGCATGGCGAGCCTCGGCGTGCCGATCTCGCCAGACGATGTACTAGCCACCAACGGTGCCCAGGAGGCCATCATCCTGGCCCTGCGAGCGGTCACCCAGCCCGGCGACATTGTGGCCGTGGAATCGCCTTCCTTTCCGGGAATCCTGCAGGCGCTGGAAGTGGTGGGGCTCCGGGTGATTGAGATTCCGACCCATCCCTCCGATGGTATCAGTCTGGAGGGGCTTCAGCTGGCCCTGGAGCAGTGGCCTCTGAAAGCCTGCGTGGTGGTGCCGAATCACAGTAATCCTATGGGTGCCAGGATGACGGACGAGCGCAAGCAACAACTGGTGGCCATGCTGGCGGCCGCCAATGTGCCGTTGATTGAAGACGATATCTATGGCGATCTGTACCACACGGGTGAGCGCCCGCGGCCGGCCAAGGCTTTTGATCGCGCAGACAACGTGATCTACTGCAGTTCCTTCTCCAAAACCATTTCACCGGGCCTGAGACTGGGCTGGATGATCCCCGGTCGACACATGGCCAGTGCCCGCCAGCACAAATATTTTGTGAACCTGGCAACCTCGTCCATTCCACAGCTGGCGGTGGCGCATTTTCTGGAGCAGGGCGGTTACGATCGTTATTTGCGCGCTGCCCGCCAACACTACCGTGAGGCGACCGAACGGCTGCGTTCGTCCGTGGCCCGGTCGTTCCCGGAGGGCACGGCGGTCAGCCGGCCACAGGGAGGGTTTGTGCTCTGGGTGCAGCTGCCGGACGGTGTGTCCGGTACTGAAGTGTATCGGCGCGCCCGGGCCGAAAACATCAACGTGGCACCGGGGCTGATGTTCTCAACCACCAACAAGTTCGAGAACTGCCTGCGACTGAACGGTGGCAATCCCTGGACAGACCGGCTGGAGACCGCGGTGATACGACTTGGCTCCCTGGCCCACGAAGTCCAGCGTCATTCTGGCTGAGCGGGCTGCCTGAGTTCGAGCGGGTTCAACAGACCCGCGGCAATGGCCAGGCCGGTCACGTCTGGCAGGCGCTCGGCACCAAGGCGCTTCATCACCCGGGCCCGGTACAGGTCGATGGTCTTGACGCTGACATCCAGTTGCTCGGCAATTTCCTTGCTGGTGTAACCCTGGGCCAGGGGCAGGAATACATCCTTTTCCCGGCGGGTCATGCTGGCAATCAATGCTTCGGTACTGGCAGCAGGCGTTGCGTTTGGTACAGGATCGTCGGCGTCCTGAAGGGCTTGTTGCACACTGTCCAGCAACAATTGTTCGTTGAATGGTTTTTCGATGAAGTCAAAAGCCCCGGACTTGAAGGCCCGTACCACAATGGGCACGTCGGCGTGGCCGGAAACAAAGATGATCGGCACGTCCAGGCCTCGTTTCTGCAACTCTTCCTGTACGTTCAACCCCCCCAGCCCCGGCATACGGATATCCAGAACCACGCAGCCAGGGCGCTGGTCTTCCACCGCATCCAGAAACTGGCGGCCATCGCTGTAGGCTTTCACCTTCAGCCCCACTGATTCCAGTAGCCACTGGGTGGATTCAAGCATGCCGGCGTCGTCGTCGACCACGTAGACCGTGTTGTGCGTGTCTGGCATCAGGGTTTTTCTCCTGGAGGATGTGCGAAATCTGCGGTGCGATTTGGGGCGAGTCGGTGCTGGTTAGGCGGGAATCGACAGATCAATGTCAGCCCGCCGGTTTCGGCGGGTATGGCGTCGAGAAAGCCGCCAAAACCTTCGATAATCGAACGGCTCATGGAAAGCCCGAGCCCCAGGCCTTTGGGTTTGCTGGTGAAAAACGGCTGAAACATCTGGCGTATGCCTTCGTCATCCAGGCCCGTGCCCTCGTCGGTGACCTGGATCAGGGTTTCGCGCTGATCGTTGATGCAGGTGGTCACCACGATATGGGACAGCCGGCCGGTTTCGCCACGGGCTTCGACATTGGCTTCTATGCCGTTACGGACCAGGTTGATCAACACCTGCTCCAGCAGAACCGGGTCTGCGGTAATCACGGGAGAATCGGCGGCCAGATACTCCTGTAACCGGACCCCGTTTTTTTCAGCTTCCCACTGGCACAGTTTCACCACGTCGCTGATAACGGCATTGAGCGAGACCGGTGCCATGCGCTTCTGGCCTTTGCGCAGGAAAGCTCGTAGCCGTTTGATGACTTCTGAGGCCCGGTTGGCATGATGTACGATCTTCTGCAGACCGTCGTCCACTTTCAGCAGACGGTCCGGATGTTTGTCCGCTTCCTTGAGAAAACGCTGGCTGGCGCTGGCGAAATTGACGATGGAGGCCAGCGGCTGGTTCATTTCATGAGCAATGCTCGAGGCGAGCTCGCCCAGGGTGGCCAGGCGGGCGGTATGGGCCAGCTCGTCTGCCAGTCGGCGGTTCTGCTCTTCCGATTCTACCCGGGCCGTAATATCACGGGAGACACTGATCACTTCGACTACGGCACCGGTGTATGTCTCGCGGATGGCCCGGCTGGCAATTTCGAACCAGCGGCGGCTGCCGTCCCGGTGATGGAGTTCCAGAGTGAGGGTGGCGTAGCCGTCTTCCCGCAGGCAGTGGCGGGTTTGTGCCAGCTCTTCGGCCAGATTCTCCCCCTGGAAAACGTCTTCCAGGGCTTTGCCGCGCAGCTCTTCGGGCCAGTATCCCAGCAGCCGCCAGGAGGCGGGCGTGGCGTCGATAAAACGGCCATCCGGGGCATGCCGGGAGATCAGGTCGGTGGTGTTCTCAGTGATCAGGCGGTAAAGCCGGTTGGAGCGGACCGCCTGCTCCTGATCCCGAATGTCGTTGGTGGCATCGCGCCCGCGCACCAGAACCTGCGTGCCCTCTGGCAGGGGAATAAAGCTCCACAGAACGATTCGATCACTGAACCGTGACTCCACATCCTCAATGGCCCGGCCCTGGCCGATGGCCGCCTGCAGCAGCGCCTGAGTGTTTACCGGTAACAAAGCATCTGGTGTAGGTGCTTTACTGATAGTGAGCAACTCACGGGTGGCACGGTTGCAGTCGGATACCGTTGCGTCGGCTGCCAGAATCAGCGTGGGTTGCGGGTCGCTGTCCAGTAGGAGATTGATTTGTCGAGAATTGTTGGGATCTGTCATGTTTTATAGAAGTATTACCATAATACCATGGTAGAGTTTCTAGTAGTTTTGCTGTGGTCTACCATTTTCGGCAATGCTGAGTATAGCTGCTTTAGCGATTCTTCTGAATACGCCATAAGAACAACATCCGAGTTAGAGGACCACGCCAATGACGTCGATCTTTGACCAGGGCCTAGAGCCCCGGGACGCGAACTACGCTGTTCAATCCCCCATAGATTTTATCGAGCGCACGGCCAGTGTGTATCCGGATTACCCGGCCATCATTCACGGTGCTATCCGCCGCACCTGGGCTGAAACCTACGACCGCTGTCTGCGCCTGGCATCTGCCCTGAAAGGCCGTGGAATCGGCCGGGGCGACACCGTTGCCGTGATGCTGCCGAACATTCCGGCCATGGTGGAGTGCCATTTCGGCATCCCTATGATCGGTGCCGTGCTCAATACCCTGAACGTTCGCCTGGATGCCGAAGCCATCGCCTTCATGCTGGAGCATGGCGAAGCCAAGGTGGTGATTGCTGACCGGGAGTTCGGTCAGGTGATCAAGGATGCGGTGCGCCATCTGGAGCACAAGCCGCTGGTGATTGACGTGGATGACCCGGAATATGGTGAGGGCGTTCAGGTCAGCGACCTGGATTACGAGGCCTTCCTGCAGGAAGGGGACCCGCAGTTCCAGTGGAGTTTCCCGGAAAATGAGTGGGATGCCATTTCCCTGAACTACACCTCCGGCACTACCGGTAATCCCAAAGGCGTGGTGTACCACCACCGCGGTGCCTACATCAACGCGCTGGGCAACCAGACGGTGTGGTCCATGGACATGCACCCGGTGTACCTGTGGACGCTGCCGATGTTTCACTGCAATGGCTGGTGTTTCCCCTGGACCATTACTGCCATGGCCGGTACCCACGTGTGCCTGCGCCGGGTAGACCCGGAGAAGATTCTGCAGCTGATTCGTGACCATCAGGTTACCCACATGTGTGGTGCCCCGATCGTCCTCAATGCCTTGCTGAATGCCTCACCGGAAGCCAAGGCGGGCATCGACCACGAAGTGAAGTCCATGACTGCCGGCGCTGCGCCCCCTGCCCAGGTGATTGGCTCCATCGAAGAAATGGGCATCAAGGTTACGCACGTGTATGGCCTGACCGAAGTCTATGGACCGGTCACTGTGTGTGCCTGGAAATCCGAGTGGGACGAGCTGCCTCTGCATGATCGCGCCAAGATCAAAGCCCGCCAGGGTGTGCGTTACCACACGCTGGGCGGCACCATGGTGGCTGATCCCAACACCATGCAGCCAGTCCCCAAGGACGGCAAAACCATCGGTGAGATCTTCCTGCGTGGTAACACCGTGATGAAGGGGTACCTGAAAAACCCGACCGCCACGGAAGAGGCGTTCCGTGGTGGCTGGTTCCACACTGGCGACCTGGCGGTGTGGCACGAAGACGGCTACATGGAAATCAAGGATCGCCTGAAGGACATCATCATCTCCGGTGGCGAGAACATCTCCACCATCGAGGTGGAAGATACCCTCTATCGCCATCCGGCCGTACTGGAAGCGGCGGTGGTTGCCCGGCCTGATGAGAAGTGGGGCGAAACCCCCTGTGCCTTCATCACCCTGAAGCCGGAAGCCGGGGATGTGTCTGAAGACGACATCATCAACTTCTGCCGCGAGCACCTGGCCCGCTTCAAGGTGCCCAAGACCGTGGTCTTCACGGAGCTGCCGAAAACCTCAACCGGCAAGATCCAGAAGTTCGTACTGAGGGACCAGGCCAAAGACCTGAACTGAATCCTTTAACGGCTGCGCCTGCCGGCGCAGCCATACCTCTCCACAAAAACAACACTGGCTGGCGCCTGAAACACGGTGTCTGGAGGTTTCTTTATGCAAATGTTCCACAGAAAAAATGGTGAAGAGCAGCCGTACTGGCCTGCTGGTCCCTTCAAGGTTCGTCTTCCGTTTGTGCATTACCGCTGGGAATTCGCGGAGATGGTGCAGGCGTTGATCATGTTTGTGGTCAGTCTGGCCATGATTCCGCTGCTGGAAAAATATCTCGGTGTTCCCTACGATGTGGCCCTTGCTTACGTGGTGATCTGCGGTATCGGCTTTATGCTGCCAGCCTTGCTGGGTGTGCCTCTGGTGCCCGGCTGGATTACCCCGGGTATTCCGGTGGTGCTGCTGTTCCTTTCCGATTATGAACCCGGTCCTGAGGCCATCCAGGCGCTGTTTGCATTGCAGTTCCTGGTGTTCCTGATCTTCCTGATTCTGGGCGTGACCCGGCTGGGCAGTAAACTGGTTAACTGGATCCCGCGCTCTATGAAGGGCGGCATCATTATCGGTGCCGGTATTGCGGCATTGATGGGTGAAATCGAGGCCGGCGGCCGCCTGGCCAACACGCCGATCTCCCTGATCGTGGGTGGCCTGGTGTGTCTGTATCTGATGTTCTCCGTCTCGTTCAAAGGCTTTGTCGACAAGAACGTGCTGGCCCGCAAGATTGCCAACTACGGCATGGTGCCGGGCATGGTGGTGGCCATTCTGGTGGGCTTTGCCACCGGCGAATACGATGTGCCGAATGTTGAGTGGGGGATCACCAAGCCAGCGTTCGACCAGTTGTGGAACTACCTGCCGTTTAGTGTTGGTTTCCCGGATCTGAATGTATTCCTGTATGCGATTCCGACCGCAGTCATTGCCTACGTCATTGCCTTCGGTGACATCGTGGTTGGTCAGTCCCTGATGAACCGTGTCGACCACCTGCGCAAAGACGAAGACATCGACAACAGCGTGGACCGCGTGCACCTGGTGACCGCTATCCGTAATGGCGGCCACGCATTCTTCGCGCCTTACCCTGGCCTGGCTGGCCCGATCTGGACGGCGGTGACCGCCACCATGGCCGAGCGCTACAAGTATGGCCGTAATGCCATGGATTCCATCTACAGCGGTGGTGGCACCTTCTGGATTACAGGCTTCATCGCACTGTTTGTGCTGCCGCTCGTGAGCTTCTTCCAGCCGGTGCTGCCGATTGCCCTGTCGCTGACACTGCTGCTGACTGGCTACATCTGTCTGATGGTGGGCCTGGAGCAACTGGAAAACAACACTGAACGTGGTATTGCTGGCACGATGGGCGTAGTACTCGCGGTTTACGGCGCGGGCTGGGGCCTGGCCACTGGTGCGGTGTTGTACTTCCTGATCGAGCGCACTCATATTCTCGGCTTTACCCCCGACCCGGAAGCACCGGGCACGGAGCCGGTCAACGAGCACTGAACCTGATGCCGCCGTGTTCGGCGGCGGCATCTACCCACTGTGTGTCCTTGGGAGGCCTGAGCGCCTCCCTTTTTTGTTTCTGTCAAGGTTTCTGACAAGTTGTCATATTGTGACAAAGCGTCTTTTTTTCTTGAGGTATGCCTTCCGGTTTGCAGTTACGTGGGGGTAAACTGATTCCGTTGATTAAAAATTATCCGCAGTCAAACTCCCGATAACAACAAACAGACCACAGGAGGCTGCCATGACGATCAGCTCCACCCCCGATGGTGTCACGGTCAAACCCCGGCACCTGCGGTTCGATGTTCGTACCGAACTGAGAACGCTCTGGCATGGCAACGATGCCTTTCGAACGGCCTTTTTCAATGCCTTGTCCCTGCAGTTTCCGGATGGCGAGCAACAGTTTATCAACGCAGTCCGGCTCTACCGGGATCAGATTACCGATCCCAAGTTGAAGGAGGAGATCAAGGGCTTTATCGGCCAGGAGGCTCTGCATAGCCGCGAGCACAAGGAATACAACGAGGCTCTGAAAGCCCGGGGCTACGATATTGATGCCCTGGACGAACGGTTCCGCAAACATATGGAGTGGGTCGGGCGCCTGCCGCCGAGTCGGCAGCTGGCCGGAACCTGTGGTGCTGAGCACTACACGGCCGTTCTGGCCAACGCCATTCTTAGTCACCCGGAGTGGATGGAAGGGGCGACTCCAACCATGAAGAGGCTGTGGCGCTGGCATGCCATTGAGGAAACCGAACACAAGTCGGTGGCTTTCGACGTATACCGTGCCTGTATTGGCAACGACAAGCTTCGCCGGATCGTGTTCCTGTTCGTAACCTGGAATTTCTTCCGCTACACCTTCCTTAATACCTGCAGCCTTCTGAAAACCGACGGCAAGCTCTGGAGCCTGAGAACCTGGTTGGGCGGGCTGAATTTCCTGTGGGGCAAGCCGGGGGTTCTGCGCAAGTGCCTGCCGGATTTTCTGGCCTATTTCCGGCGGGATTTTCATCCGTGGCAGCAGGACAATCGCGGTTTGCTGGAAGCCAATCTGAGGGAACTGGAAGCCTGATCCGGTTCCCGGGTTGCTGAAATTTTCATCAGCCTGTGTAACACTGGGGCGCTGCAAAATAATCATAAGAAAGGGCGTACCCGCCAGAGGACGCGCCCGAACCCGGAGACATTCAGCATGCGAGTTGGTCTGATCGTTGATAGCGCCTGTGATCTACCCTATGAATTCGCCCGCAAACACGACCTGTTTGTGCTGCCCGTCACGGCCATTATTGATGGCCAGACCTACATCGATAACCACGATCCTGTCCGTACTCAGGAGTTCTATCAGAGCGGCCTGCTCGATAAGGGGCACCAGGCGGAAACGGAGGCGTTCAGCGCCGAGCAGATTCATGATCTTTTCATGGAAAAAATTGTCACCGAATTTGATGTCGCCATCTGCGAAACCGTTACCCGCAGCCGGAGCCTGATTTACCAGAACGCATCTGAAGCCATGAACTCTGTGATGGCGCATTATGAAGAGGCGCGCAAGGCTGCAGGCCGGGATGGTAAGTTTTCCATGCGGGTGATCGACAGCAAACAGATCTTTGCCGGCCAGGGGCTGCTGGCGGCTCACACGCTGAAGCTGATTGGCCAGAAAGTATCGAAGAATGCGCTTCGCCATGAAGTGGAAACCTTCACCGACAAAATCTACACCTGTGTCATTCCCCGGGATCTGCATTACATCCGTGAACGCGCCCGGCGCCGAGGGGACAAAAGCGTGTCTGCGGTGGCGGCTTTCCTGGGTAAGGCGCTGAACATCATCCCGGTGATTTTCGGGCAGGGTGTGGAAGGCAAACCGGTTGCCAAGACCCGTAACTTCGACATGGCTGTAGAGAAGGTGATGAATTACGCGGTCGCCCGGGTGGAAGCTGGTTTGCTGACGCCGTATGTCAGCCTTTCCTGTGGCCTGAGCTGGACCGAAATCGAGGATCTGCCGGGCCTGAATCGGCTTCGCGACGCCTGCGAGCAGAACGGCGTTGAGCTGTTGTTGTCCCAGATGGGCATTACCAGTGCCATTTATGTGGGGCCGGGCAGTATTTGTCTGGCGCTGGCGGCGGAGCCTCACGAGTTCAGCGATTTTCAGTAAACCCTCCGGGCCGGTTTCCGGACTGGCCCTGCATCATGTCGGATACTGTAGTTCGGGCAAACCCGCCATGCCCCGGAACGTGTTAGCCTCTTTGCCTGACAAGAAAACCTGGCAAAGGAAAACAGGCTTATGACCGAGACCACTTCAACCCTGGCTGACCAATTACTCGAAGCCCACGTTCGGCACGAGCTGAATGCCCTGAAAGGCGCCAAACTGAAAAAGTTTCTGCATCAGGAAGTGGATGAGCTGCTGGAGCATGCCAACAGCATTACCCTGGAACGCGCTGTCAGTGCCGAGCAGATTATGGGCCTGATCCGGCGGGTGGTGGTGAGCATGGAGCTGGATGCCGGCATTCCCGAACTGGCGGCGGATCTGGCAACCGAAGTGTTGAATGCTCCGGTTCAGAGGCAGACCCGGTTGGGCGATATTCTGTCCCGGGAGCAGGCCAGTGCGTTTGTTGAGGAAGCTCTGGAGTTGCGCCACCAACGGGAGCGGGTGATCAGCGAGATTATGGCTCACCCGGTTTATCAGGAGCTGGTCTCGAATGTGGTTTATCACGGCCTGGTGAACTATCTGTACGAAGATAATCTGATTACCCGCTCAGTACCCGGAGTGGGCTCGATGATGAAATTCGGCAAGAAAATGGCCAACAAGGCGGTACCGGGGCTGGATGAAACCTTTGAACGCCGGATCAAGGCCTGGCTCTCCGACAGCCTGCCGAGCTTGATTGCCCGGAGTGAGCAGTTCCTCCACAAGGCACTCAGCGACGATGAATTGCGTGACACGGTCATGGCGGCCTGGGTATCTCTCGAAGACAGCACCATCGAGGATCTGCAGGACGGACTGGGCGATGTTCAGCTGCAGGAGTTTGTGGTACTGGGCTATGACTTCTGGCTGCATTTCCGCCAGACCCCGTATTTTGAGGGCTGTGTCCAGGCAGTGGTGGAAGGCTTGTATGCCCGCTATGGTAACCAACCGGTGATGAACCTGCTGGCGGATATCGGCGTCACGCGGGAGGTGATTGTCACAGAACTTGAAGCGGTGGGCTTGCCGCTGGTGGATCTGCTGAGGCAGGAGGGCTATCTGGAAGCGCTGTTGCGGCGCCGGCTGGAACCGTTCTATCGCTCGGCGGCGACGAAAAAGCTGCTGGCGGCCACTGACTGAAAGACGGCAGGGCCGACAACGCAAAAGGCCGGAGGTGATCCCTCCGGCCTTTTTTGTATTTGTGCGGCCTGGCCTCAGCGCTCCAGGTACTGGAGTTTGTCGGGCTTGCCGTCCCACTCTTCGGCGTCTGGCAGTGGGTCTTTCTTCTCTGTGATGTTGGGCCACTTGCCGGCCAGGTCTGCGTTAATTTCCACAAAGGCTTCCTGGCCTGCCGGCAGCTCGTCTTCCGAGAAGATGGCCTCGGCCGGGCACTCTGGCTCACACAGGGCGCAGTCAATGCACTCGTCCGGGTCGATGACCAGAAAGTTAGGGCCTTCGTAGAAGCAGTCCACGGGGCAGACTTCCACGCAGTCGGTGTATTTACACTTGATGCAGTTATCAGTAACGATAAACGCCATAGTCAGATCCCTGGTTCGTAGAAGATTCAGTCTCATCAGGAGCCTGTCAGTGACCCGGCCCCGGTTATAATTTGGAGCGATATTGTAGGGAGCCCCCCACACTGCCGCAAGCGTTGGCCTGCTATATCGTTATTACCCAGATCAAGTTTGGCGCAGAATGCTGTTATTTTTCCAGTAACCCCTTGAGTTCATAGAGCTGGTTCAGGGCGTCTCTCGGGGTGATGCCGTCCAGATCGAGCTTTTCCAGGGCCTGTTCCACCACGCTCGGCTCGGCCATGGCAAACATGTCGCCCTGGTACACCGCGTCGACACTGGCGGCCTTTGTCGCAGATGGTGCAGCCGGTTTCGGCTCGTTAACGCTCACGGGTGCCGGCGACGGGTTGCTGCCTGCTTCCAGGCCTTCCAGATGCGCCAGCTGGGTCTTGGCGTTGCGGATCACATCCTGGGGTACACCGGCCAGTTTTGCCACCTGCAGCCCGTAACTCTGGCTTGCCGGGCCATCGTGCACATTGTGCAGAAACACGATGGAATCGTCGTGCTCGGTGGCGGTCAAATGCACGTTAACCGCATGTTCCAGGTCATCGGCCAGCTGGGTCAGCTCGAAGTAGTGGGTGGCGAACAGGGTATAACATCGGATGTTCTTCGCCAGGTGCTCGGCCGTGGCCCAGGCCAGCGACAGGCCATCGAAGGTGCTGGTGCCCCGGCCCACTTCATCCATCAACACCAGGCTGTGTTCGGTGGCATTGTGCAGGATATTGGCGGTTTCGGTCATTTCCACCATGAAGGTGGAGCGGCCACCGGCAATGTCATCCGAGGAGCCCATGCGGGTGAAGATCCGGTCCACCGGGCCAAGCACGGCTCGGTTGGCGGGCACGAAACTGCCGGTGTAGGCCAGCAGGGCAATCAGGGCGGCCTGGCGCATGTAGGTGGACTTACCGCCCATGTTCGGGCCGGTGATCACCAGCATGCGGCGTTTGGTATCCATCAACAGGTTGTTGGGCACAAACGGCTCGTCCAGCAGCTGCTCCACCACCGGGTGCCGGCCTTCCTCCACATCAAATCCTGGCTGGTCGGTAAATTCCGGCGCGGTGAAGCGCAAGGACGTGGCCCGTTCGGCGAAGTTGCTCAGTACGTCGAGTTCGGCCAGGGCCTGGGCGGCGTCCTGCAGCGGGGCGAGTTGTTCGGCCACGGTTTCCAGTACGTCGTCGTACAGGCCTTTTTCCCGGGCCAGGGCACGGCTTTTGGCGCTCAGTGCCTTGTCCTCAAACTCTTTCAGTTCCGGGGTGATGAAGCGTTCGGCGTTTTTCAGGGTCTGGCGGCGGATATAGTCCACGGGTGCCTGGTCAGACTGCGCCCGGCTGATTTCGATGTAGTAACCATGCACCCGGTTGTAGCCCACTTTCAGGGTGGAAATGCCGGTGCGTTCACGCTCCCGGGTTTCCACATCCAGCAGATACTGGCCGGCGTTTTCACTGATGTTGCGGAGTTCATCCAATTCTTCGTCGAAGCCTTCGGCAATCACACCGCCATCACGAATTACCACCGGCGGGTTGTCGATGATGGCGCGTTCCAGCAGGTCGGCCAGTTCCGGGTATTCACCGATGACGGTGGCCAGCTTCACGATATGGTGTGAGTTGACCGGTTTCAGTGCCTCCTGCAGTTCTGGCAGGGCATGAAAAGCGTCGCGCAGGCGCGCAAGGTCCCTGGGGCGGGCAGAACGCAGGGCAACCCGGGCCAGAATCCGTTCGATATCACCCACCCGTTTCAGTAGATCGTGCACCGGCTCATAGTGGAAACCGTCCAGCAGCGCAGATACTGCCTGCTGGCGCTGGCGCACGCGCTCAACATCCCGAAGTGGACGATTCAGCCAGCGTCGGAGCTCCCGGGCTCCCATGGCAGTGGCGGTGCGGTCCATCACCCAGGCCAGGGTGTGTTGTTGGCCACCCATCAGGTTGGTGTCGATTTCCAGATTACGGCGGCTGGCGGCATCCAGTATCACGGCGTCTTCCCGGCGTTCGCGGGTCAGTTTGCGGATATGCGGCAGCGCCGTGCGCTGGGTCTCCTTGGCGTATTGCAACAGGCAGCCTGCAGCGCAAACGGCCAGGGTCAGGTCTTCGCAGCCAAAGCCGGTGAGATCGCGTACCTGCAACTGCTGGGTGATCACCCGGAGGGCGGTGTCCGATTCAAACAGCCAGGGGCCCTGACGGCGTACGCCGGTGAAACCCTCAAGGATGTCGGTATAGGGAAAATCCTCGCTGATCAGGATCTCAGCGGGTCGCAGGCGCTGGAGCTCACCCTGCAGGGCTTCAAGGCTCTCCAGTTCCGACACCGCGAACCGGCCACTGGAAATATCCAGAGAGGCAAAGCCGAACTGCTCTTTGTGATGGTAGATGGCTGCCAGCAGGTTATCGCGGCGGTCTTCCAGAAACGCCTCGTCACTCAGTGTACCGGGAGTGACAATGCGCACGACCTTGCGTTCCACCGGGCCCTTGCTAGTGGCAGGATCACCAATCTGCTCGCAGATAGCGATGGACTGGCCCGCGCGAACCATGCGGGCAATGTAGCCTTCGGCCGAATGGAAGGGTACCCCTGCCATGGGAATCGGATTACCTCCGGACTGGCCACGTGCGGTCAGGGTAATGTCCAGCAACTCTGCGGCTTTTTTAGCGTCGTCGTAAAACAGCTCGTAGAAGTCCCCCATGCGGTAGAACACCATCTCGTTCGGGTGTTCTCCCTTGATTTTCAGGTACTGCTGCATCATCGGGGTGTGCTTGGACAGGTCCGTCATAGTTCCTCAATTCTTCCGGGTAAACATCGGCAAGGGTGGTGGCACGCCGTTCGGGATACCAAAACCCGCGATGGTACCATGGTCCGGAGGTGTCGGCAGCCGGTCAGTCACTCAGGGCATCATCAGTCCGGGATAGTCTGTCGCCAGCCTTTGCAGGTCAGCCGGCTCGTCGACGTCGTTCAGGGTTTCGCTCTCCGCCAGGCGCCACCCCAGGGCCGCCAGACGCTGTCGGGTGATGGCGGCCACCTGCTCGGTACTCCAGGGTATATCCGTGAAGAGGGTCGGGCTGAAACGCCGGAGCCCCAGCAGGGCATAGCCGCCGTCGGCGACCGGGCACAGGCAGGCATCGTGGTTCAGGAGGTCGCCGGCCATTTGCTTCAGTCGGTTGGCGTCAAGATCCGGGCAGTCCGTTCCGATCAGGATCACCGGTAAGCCGGCTGTCAGGGCATGCCTGGCCGCTTCCGCCATGCGATGGCCCAGGTCACCTTCAGCCTGGGAAGACAGGATGGCTCGGTCACCAGGGTCCAACTGTTGCCAGTATTCTGCCGCAGGATCCGGGCTGACACAGAGCTCCACCGGGCCGATACTGGCGTCGAGGGCCTGCGCCAGAGTGTGGCGCAGCATGCGGTCTGCCAGCCGGGCGGCACCGGCCTCACCCAGCGCCGGGATCAGACGGGTTTTTACCTTCCCGGGCCGGGGTTCTTTGGCGATAACAATAATGCGTGTCTGGTTCATCGGTAACGGACTGCCAGTTGGTCTGCGGGAACGCCGCGCCAATAGGCCCAGCGCAACTGCCACATTAAACAGATCGTCCGCCAGCCGCCGCGCTGATCCCAGCGCCGGCCGGAGGTGACCACTCTGTCCCTCAGACACACCGGGGGCGTGATGTGTTTCAGGCGTTTGCAGATTTCCACATCTTCCATCAGTGGTTGTTCCGGAAACCCTCCGACCTGCTCGAACAGGGTTCGAGTCATAAACAGGGCCTGATCGCCCGTGGCGATGCCGGTCAGTCTCGAGCGCAGATTCATCATGGCGCCAACGATCGGCAACAGGCGGGAGCGGCCGTCGATACAAACATCAAAACGGCCCCAGCTGGTTTCTGAGCGTGCCAGGTGAGTCATCACTTGCGTGTCCGCATGCTCCGGCAGCCGGGTGTCCGAGTGCAGGAATATCAGGAAAGGCGATTGGCTGCTTCGTGCTCCAGCATTCATCTGGGTTGCGCGTCCGCGGGCAGAGCGAATCAGGGGAAACCCCCTTGCTTCAATGAGACTGTCCGATTTGTCGTCGCTGCCGCCATCCACCACAATGATTTCGGCGCCCCGCTGACGCCAGATTTCCAGGTGGCTCAGCAGTGGTTCGATACCGTCAATCTCGTTGAGAACGGGGACGATGATTGCGAGCCGGGGATCTTCTTCGCGTATTGGGTGTCGCAACATGGATTTTGGTGACCTCCTGAGAGGAGCATATCAGAGCTCGGGATGGTGAGCATGGCAGGCGAGAGATGAGAATATGAAGCGACTGGTTTTGCTGGGTGCCGGCCACGCTCACATGGTGGCGTTGCGTCAGTTCGCGCGCGATCCGTTGCCGGAGACTGAGCTGGTGGTGGTGTCACCGTCCCGGTGGCAGTACTACTCCGGGATGATTCCGGGCTGGTTGGCCAGGCACTATCGCTTCGATCAGTGCCGTGTCCTGGTCGAGCCCACGGTGACCGCCGCTGGCGGCAGGCTGGTGCTCGATCGGGCGGTTGAACTGCGGGCGGCCGAGCAGGAGGTTGTGTTGGCAAGTGGTGAACGGCTGCCCTACGATTTGCTCTCGGTCGATGTTGGCTCGGCCAGTGACAGTGCCGGGCTGAACGAATCGGACAGTGTGATCCTGGGTGTTAAGCCCATTGAACGCTTTGCTGAAAACTGGCCGGCAACCGAGCGATCCCTGAACGCCAGGGCGCGCCCACGCATTGTTGTTCTTGGTGGGGGCGCTGGAGGTGCGGAGATCGCCATGGCCCTGGCCCGGCGGTCGGCAGACTGCGACCAGACGGGCGTTGTTCTGGTGGCCGGCAGCAATGGTGTGGTACCGGGCTTTCGTCCCCGCTTTCGCCGCCTGGTGCGGCGGGCGCTGATGCGCTGCGGTGTCGAGATTGTTGAGGAGTATGGAGAGCCGGTGGTTGACGGGGTTCGGTTGGCCGGCGGGCGACGAATGCGGGCCGATGCGGTTCTGGTATCTACCGGTGGCAGGGCTCTGCCCTTTCTGGGAGCCAGCGGCCTGGCCGTAGACGAAGCCGGTTTTGTCAGGGTAGACGCCAGCCATCGCAGTACGTCTCACCACAATGTGTTTGTGGCCGGAGATGCCTGTAGCCGGGTTGACCAACGGCTGGACCGTTCCGGGGTACACGCGGTTCGTGCCGGGCCGATACTGGCCCGTAATCTTGCTGCTGCGATATCGGGTAAACCGTTGGCGCGTTTCTATCCGCGAAGGTTTTCGTTGTACCTGTTGGCGGCGGGAGACTGCACGGCGATTGGTAGTTATGGCCCTTTGACGTTTTCGGGGGCCTGGGTCTGGAAGTGGAAAGACCGCATTGATCGCGGATTTGTTGACAGTTTTCCCGGAGCCTGAGACTGGCGACGGGCATTATAGGAAACGGGAGAACAATATGAATGTGACCGACGGACAATTGGCCAAGGCTGGTGACGCGCTGGCGGTGGCGCTTGAGCGTAAGGGGATGACCATCGCCACCGCTGAAAGCTGCACCGGTGGCTGGGTGGCCAAGGTGCTGACTGACCGGGCGGGGTCGTCCGCCTATATTATGGCGGGTCTGGTGACCTACAGTAACGCCGCCAAGCAGGCCATCCTTGGCGTACAGGCTGATACTCTGGAGCAGTGCGGGGCGGTCAGTGAACCGGTGGTGCGACAGATGGTGACAGGTGCCATACGTGCCACAGGCGTGGATATTGCCGTCGCTATCAGCGGTGTTGCCGGGCCGGGTGGGGGTAGTGCAGACAAGCCGGTTGGTACGGTCTGGTTTGCCTGGGGCAGCCGGGCTGGCAACATCGAAGCCCGGGTAGCGCATTTCGATGGCGATCGGGATCAGGTGCGCCGGCAGTCGGTTTTGTATGTATTAGAAGGAGTTACCGGATTTGTCGAAACCCTGTGAGGATTTTCACCTTTCCGGGGGTTGGTCTCCTTCTGGCCATATGTTTTAATACTGTTCAAATATACAGGAAAACACTGGATGGCTATTCAGGTTTTCTCCGGATTCTGCCGCATTGGCCGACAAGGTTGAGCGGCCCTGGTAACGAGGGTTTGCAAGAATGGAAGATAACCGCAAGAAAGCACTCGGCGCAGCGTTGAGCCAGATCGAACGCCAGTTCGGTAAAGGTGCCGTAATGAAGATGGGCGACCAGCCCCGTGAGGCGATTCCTGCCGTATCCACCGGCTCTCTTGGGCTGGATGTTGCTCTGGGTATTGGTGGTCTTCCTTACGGTCGGATCGTTGAGATTTACGGCCCGGAGAGCTCCGGTAAAACCACGCTGACTTTGCAGGTTATCGCGGAAGCGCAAAAACAGGGTAAAACCTGTGCCTTTGTGGATGCCGAGCACGCTCTGGACCCGGTTTATGCGGAAAAGCTGGGTGTTAACGTTGATGAGCTGCTGGTTTCCCAGCCGGATACCGGTGAGCAGGCGCTGGAAATCGCCGACATGCTCGTGCGCTCGAACGCGGTGGACGTGATCATTGTCGATTCGGTTGCGGCGCTGACCCCGAAAGCGGAAATTGAAGGCGAAATGGGCGACAGCCACGTGGGTCTTCAGGCTCGCCTGATGTCACAGGCACTGCGCAAGCTTACCGGTAATGTGAAGCACGCCAATTGCCTGATGGTGTTCATCAACCAGATCCGTATGAAGATTGGCGTTATGTTCGGTAGCCCCGAGACTACCACCGGTGGTAACGCCCTGAAATTCTACTCCTCTGTGCGCCTTGATATTCGCCGTATCGGTTCGGTGAAAGACGGCGACGAAGTGGTGGGCAACGAAACCCGCGTAAAAGTCGTCAAGAACAAGGTATCGCCGCCGTTCCGGCAGGCAGAATTCCAGATCATGTACGGTAAGGGCATCTACCACATGGCGGAAGTGCTCGACATGGGCGTGAAAGAAGGCTTTGTGGACAAGTCCGGTGCCTGGTACGCCTATAACGGCGACAAGATCGGCCAGGGCAAAGCAAACGCTTGTAAGTTCCTGGAAGAGAACCTGGATATCGCCAATGAAATCGAGGCCAAGGTGCGTGACAAGCTGATGCCCAAGCCGGTCAAGAAAGAAACGGCGGAGGCTCCTGCTGAAGCCAATGGCGAACTGCTGTAAATTCTAAAAAGAGAAAGATAAGGAGGCGTGACATGAAGCGACTGCTGATTGTGGCCAATGCCCCGTCTCCGAATACCCTGGGATTACGGAGCGCCATCGAAAATGGCGCCCGTAATCCGGACATCGAAGCGGTAGATGTGGTGGTAAAGGCGCCTCTCGAAGCTGGCCCCGAAGACATCCTCGCATGCGACGCCATTATCCTGGGCACCACGGAAAACCTCGGCTACATGTCTGGCGCCCTGAAAGACTTTTTCGACCGCAGCTACTATCCCTGCCTGGAGAAAACCCAGGGCCTGCCTTTTGCCTTTTATATCCGTGCCGGCCATGATGGTACCGGAACCCGCCGAGCTATTGAGGCCATAACCACAGGGCTGCGCTGGAAGCTGGTGCAGGATGCACTGGTATGCCGGGGTGAATTCCGGCCCGAGTTTGAAGAGCAGTGTTACGAGTTGGGTATGACAGTGGCGGCCAGCCTTGACGCCGGCCTGATCTGATCAACTGGCGTAGCGGTTGTAGAAGCCTTCAATACGGGACAGTGCGTTGTCCATCGTTCGTGAGTAGGCATTTTTATCCAGGCAATAGGCAAACTGCAGGCTGACCCGATATCCCGCCTGGTAGGGCTGGCAGGCGATAACCCGGGCGCCGACCCGGGATTCACTGATGTACTTGCCCTCGATATCAAGAAACAGTCGCACACCTACATCCACTGGCCGGGGGCAGAGAACCGCCATACCATAGCGGTTCATGTCCAGGCAGGTAACTGCCACAGGCTGTTTGCCACGGCCGAAGAAACCGCGCTCACGCAGTTGAACCCTCAGGCAGGACGCCGGAAAACGATCCTTGATACGGCGATCTGCGGAATTATTCGTCATGTTTTCAGTCATCACGTGTCTTGTACTTGTTGTGGCCGGATTCCGTCCGGGAGATGAAGTGTAGTAATCGACGGCTTGCATGAAAAATGACCACGGCCGGATTTGTGACCAAGTTGGCACTTGCTGTCGGCTCTGGCCCCTTTCGATAAAACCGGACGAGGTACGCGACAGACCCGGCCCCAGGCACTACAATGGCGGGCCTGAAATCCGACAAAACTGACCGTTACGGGAAGCCAATTTGAAGTCTCTGCCCCTGCATCAGCTGTATAAAGCCTGCGTCCTCAAAGACCTGCCATTCAAGACCACAAGGCAACTTGAGCCCCTGGCCGAAATCGTGGGCCAGAACCGTGCCCAGGAGGCCGTGCGCTTTGCCCTGGCCATGCCCCATGGCGGCTACAACGTCTATGCCGTGGGGCGGAATGGGCTGGGCAAGCGAACCATGATGCTGCGTTACCTTGAGCATCATGTGGACACGCTGCAGCAAAGCCATGACTGGTGTTATGTCGCCAACTTCGAGGAACCGCGTAATCCCAAGCTGTTGCAGCTGCCGGGAGGTATGGGTACCCAGTTGAAGCAGGACATGGAAAAGCTGATGACCCGGCTGGTGAAGACGATCCCCCAGACTTTCGACAGCGACAGTTTTCTGGAACGCTCGGAGCAGTTGAAGAATGATTACGGCAAGAGGCAGGAAGATGAGCTGGCCAAAGTGGCCGCCCAGGCCAAACGGAAAAAGGTAAGCCTGACGGTAACCACCCCCGGTGGCTATCGCCTGGTCGCCATGAATGGCGACGAGCCTCACACCGCGGAAAGCTTCCAGGCTCTGACCGAGGAGCAGCGGGACAAGTTTGAGGACTCGATCAACAAGCTCGAGAAGAAGCTGCGCCAGGCGTTGCGGAAGATGGCGGACTGGGAACAGGAATATGCCGACAAACAGCAGGCTCTGAACCAGGAGACCCTGGAGGGTATTTCCGGCCATCAGATTGACGAGCTGGTAGAGAAATATCGTGAACAGCCCGATGTGGTTACTTACCTGGAGGCCGTTCGCAAAGACCTGGTGGATAACCTGGATATCTTCCTGGAAGACGACGAGGAGCAGGCTGCCATTGCCTGGGCCGCACTGGACAAGAGAATGCCCCGGCGCTACCTCATCAATGTGCTGGTGCATCAGAAAACCAATGAAGTACCGGTGGTGGTGGAAGATAATCCCACCTATCACAATCTGTTCGGCTATGTGGAAAACGTGACCTACAAGGGCACGGTCTTTACCGACTTCTCTCTGATTCGGGCCGGAAGCCTGCACAGGGCCAACGGTGGCTACCTGCTGATGGACGCCATCAAGGTGCTGGAGCAGCCGTTCGTATGGGATGGTCTGAAGCGCGCATTGCGATCAAAGTCGATCCAGATCAACTCCCTGGAGCGGGAGCTGACCCTCTCCGGCACCATTTCCATCGAGCCGGAGGCGGTTCCCCTGAACGTCAAGATTGTGTTGTTCGGCGATCGGGAAACCTGGATGCTGCTGCAGGAATACGATTCCGAGTTTGCCGAGCTGTTCCGGGTAACGGCGGATTTCGAAAACGAGATGTACCGCACCGAAGAGAGCCAGTTGCTGTACGCCAAGTTCATCTCCAGCCTTGTGGTTGAGAAGAAACTGTTGCATTGCACCAACAAGGCGGTGGCTCGCATTATCGAGCATAGTGCCCGCATGGCCGACCATCAGGACAGGCTGTCGTTGCATGCTGCCGACATCGCCAACCTGTTGCGAGAGTCGGATTTCTGGGCCCGCCAGGCTGGTGCCAAGCTGATTTCCGAGGTACATGTGGAACGTGCGCTGGAGAGCGCCCGTTACCGCAGCAGTCGCATCCGAGATCAGTTCTATGATTCCATCCGGGACGGTTCCACTCTGGTGACCACCACCGGCACCTGCGTAGGTCAGGTTAACGCGCTTTCGGTATTGTCCACCGGTGGCTTCGAGTTTGGTTTGTCCAATCGCGTGACCGCAAGCTGCTACTATGGAGATGGCGGAGTTATGGACATTGAGCGCGATGTGAAGCTGGGCGGCAATATCCACTCCAAGGGCGTGATGATTCTGAGTTCCTGGCTGGCCTCTCATTTTGCCGTGAACGATCCCATGCACCTGTCTGCCAGCCTGACCTTTGAGCAAAACTATGGCGAGGTGGATGGCGACAGTGCCTCATTGGCGGAACTCTGTGCGCTGATTTCGGCCTTGTCCGGCATTCCGGTGCGGCAGGATCTGGCCATTACCGGCTCTGTTAATCAGTTTGGCGAGGTTCAGCCGATTGGTGGTGTGAACGAAAAGGTGGAAGGCTTCTATGCCACCTGTGAGCTTAAAGGTGGTCTGACCGGCAGCCAGGGTGTCATCATTCCAACCACCAATGTCCAGAACCTGATGTTGGACAGCGAAGTGGTGCAGGCGGCCCGGGCAGGGCGGTTTGCCGTGTACCCGGTTGCCCGGGTGGAAGAGGCGATTACACTGTTGCTGGGCAAGCCGGCGGGCAAAGCCGATGAGAAAGGCAGGTACCCCAAGCAGAGTGTTTTTGGCATTATTCAGCAACGGCTCGAAAAAATGCGCGAGCATGAGCGTCAGGAGCACGCCCGGGACGATCATAAAGATCCGTCCATTCACTGACCGGCACCATAATAAAACGGACAGGAGAGTACAGATCCATGACTGAGATCCAGCAAACTGTGTACGTGGTAGAGGACGATGAAGCCGTTCGTGATTCACTGGAGTTGTTGCTGAAATCCGATAGCAAGCCGGTGAAAACCTACGAAAGCGCCAATGCCTTTCTGAAGGACTATTCCGACAAGATGGCCGGCTGCATCGTGCTGGATATCCGTATGCCCGGGATGGATGGCATGGAGCTTCAGAAGAAGCTTAACGACAAGCATTCGATCCTGCCCATCATCTTTGTGACCGGCCATGGCGATGTGCCGATGGCGGTGGACGCCATGAAAGAGGGCGCCGTGGATTTCATCCAGAAGCCCTACCGTGAAGAGGCCCTGCTGGAGAAGATCGAGGCGGCCCTGGAGCAGGATCAGGAACAGCGTAAATCCCTGGACGAAAAGCAGGAAATCATCCGCCGGGTGAAGAGCCTGACGCCCCGCGAGCGGGAAATCATGGACCGCATGATTGCCGGCCAGGCCAACAAGGTCATTGCCATTGAGCTGGAAATCAGCCAGCGTACCGTGGAGATTCACCGTTCCCGCGTAATGCACAAAATGGGCACTCATTCCCTGGCCCATCTGGTACGTATGGTCCTGTCCGTAAAGGACCTTATCGACTAGGACGGCCGGCACCGTCATCATGTCCGAACGTTTTTAACCGGCCGTATTTCTATGACTGAAACTGTCAGTGAGAACTCCGAGGTGACGGTTCTGTTGGTGGACGACAACCCGCAGAACCTGAAGGTCCTCTACGAGACCCTGAAAGACAAAGGCTACCGTTTGCTGATCGCCAACGAAGGTGAGAAAGCACTGGACCTTGCCCACCGACACCACCCTGAAGTCATCCTTCTGGATATCATGATGCCGGAAATGGACGGCTATGAGGTTTGCGAGCGCCTGAAAGCCGACCCGCAAACGGCCGACTGTGCGGTGGTGTTTCTGTCGGCACTGGATGATCTGCAGGCCAAGGTAAAAGGTTTTTCTCTTGGCGGCGCGGATTACATTTCCAAGCCGTTTCAGTCCCAGGAAGTGATTGCGCGGGTGAAAACCCATGCCCAGGTGATTCGCCTTGAGCGTGAATTGCAGGCCCGGAACCGCGAGCTTCAGGGTGATCAGACCCGGATTCTCAATTCCATCAGCGAGGGCATCTACGGCCTCGACGAGAATGGCATCATTGAATTCGCCAATCCCGCTGCGGGTATGATCATGGGTTGCCCGGTTGAAGACCTGATCGGCAAGAGCTTTTTTGATCTGCATTTTTCCACCGCGTCAGATTCGGAAGACAACCTGCCGGTGATGGCTACCTGCCGGCAAGGCGTGGCCGAAAACCAGCGCGATATCCGCATGCTGCGGGCCGACGGTTCCGGTTTCCCCGCGGAATATCGCTCAACGCCAAAACTGGATGACGAAGAACTCCACGGTGCGGTGGTGGTGTTCCGGGATATCACCACCGAGCTGGAAAACGAGCAGGCACTGGAGGATGCCCGGGCCATGGTTCAGGAGCAGCGGGATCAGCTGGCCCACACCTCACGTTTGAGCACCATGGGTGAGATGGCGGCGGGATTTGCTCATGAGGTCAATCAGCCACTGACGGCAATCACCAATTACGCCCGTGTGGCCAAGCGTATGATGGGCAAGGAGCAACCGGATCTCGGTTTGCTGCAGGAAACCCTGGACAAGGTCGAGGCTCAGTCCCATCGCGCCAGCGAAATCATCCGCCGGATCCGGCGATTCATGAAAAAGCCCGCCACCGGTAAGGAAATACTCTCGGTTCCCGGTTTGCTGGAGGATACCCGCCAGTTTGCCGAAGTCGACATGCGCAACAACGAAGGTGGCATCGAGGTGCAGGTAGAGGATTCGCTGCCGGATGTGCTGGCGGACCCCATACAGGTGCAGCAGGTCGCCCTGAACCTGATACGCAATGCCCTGGAAGCCACCCGCAGTGCCGGCGCGGCAACGCCGGTTGAAGTGAGTGCCCGCCGTTGTGGCGACCACTGTGTCCGGGTCCAGGTGCGGGACCATGGCATCGGAGTCGCCGAAGAAGCCGAAGAGAAACTGTTTCATCCGTTTCATACCACCAAAGACGAGGGTATGGGTATCGGATTGGCCACCTGCCGCTCCCTGATTCAGGCTCAGGGCGGCGAAATCGGATACGAGCGACCGGAAGATGGCGGCGCTTGTTTCTGGTTCACCCTGCCTGTTTCCGGAGCAGAAGTAGAGGTCTGCGCTCCGGAGGAATAAGCGCTACAGCCAGTCGATGCGCCCGGTCAGGTGCGGGGCATCGCCTTTCGCATTCAGTAACTGGAAATCCCAGCCATCTTTTCCTGTCTGCCAGTTCAGCATCGCGTTTCCCGGCAGTAGCAGGGGTTTCTTGAACTGGCAACTGGCCCGCACCGGGCCATCCTTCCAGCCCTTCTGGTTCTCCAGCAGCGCCAGTGCCCTTGCTTTGCTCCACATGCCATGGGCAATGGCCCGTGGAAAACCGAAGGCTCTGGCGCTCAGGGCGTGCATGTGGATTGGGTTTCGATCCCCCGAGACTTTGGCGTATTGCCGGCCCAGGTTTTCCGGGGCCTTGATCGCTTCGGAGAATGGGTAGGTTTCCAGCTCCGGTTTCGGTTTGGTGCTGGTTTTACCGGGGCCGTTGGTTATCCGGAACAGGTTGGTACTGACTTCCTCCCAGATCAGGCGTCCTGAGGCTCTCGCTTCCGTAACCAGGTCAAACTCCAGGCCCCGGTCGGTGCGTTTCTGGTTATCGAGGATAACCTTGAGGTCCAGATTTTCGCCTGCGGCCAGAGGGCGATGCTGGGTGATGCTGTTTCTCAGGTGGACCAACCCCAGCAACGGCAGCGGGAATGCGGGTTCGGTGAGCAGTTTAAGGTGCAGGGGGAACGCCAGGATATGCGGCCAGGTCACTGGCACGCGGGTTGCCGGCTGAAAACTGCAGACTTTCATATAATCGCGGAGCGCGGGAGAGTCCGTTGTAACGCCCAGAAGACTGGCCTCCAGCCTCGGAATCTGCACCGCTTGGGGGTGGTTCTTTCCGGATTTCGGCAGCAGTGCCTTACCGTACAGAGGCAAGAGGGCAGGGGGCGTGTGGTGATAAACCAGTGGCGCGGACATCGTAGCGTTCTCCTTGGTCGGCCCCGGGGCCGGCATCCATGTGCATGTCTTGATGGCAATGTGATTTTATATTGGGCGTTGCCAATTTCTGGTACAACTGTGCGTATGTGGCCTGATATGCTCTAATGTACGACGAAAGTCTGGCGAACCCGGCCAGATCTGGCATTGACCTGGCGTGCTCCGGGCCCTGTCCGGCGGGTCAAAGTAGTAACCAATAAATAAAAAAGCGGGATACTATGCAGGAACTACGTGATGCAGGCGTGATGCTGCGCCTGATATACGAGGCGATGAAGCGAAGAGGTATTGATACCGACGCCATCTTCAGCCGCCTTGGCGTTAACGAGCAGTACGTATACACGGATCAGCTAAGGACTCCCCACAGCGCCCAGCTCTATTTCTGGCAGGCGGTGGAGGATGTATCCGGTGACCCCGACGTTGGTTTGCACCTTGGGCCATTGCTCCCCGCCTACAAGGGGCAGGTACTGGAATACCTGTTCCTGAGCAGTCCGACGTTCGGCGAGGGCTTGCGCCGCGCCCAGAATTATCAGCGCTTGCTCAGCGATGCCGCCAACACGGATTTTTTCGTGGCTGGCGATGAAGCCTGCATGGTTCTGGACACCGCCTCAGACGATGTTCGCCGTCTCAAGCACTTCAATGAGTGTTTTGTTCAAGGCCTGATAACCTTTTTCAAATCCATTACCGACGGCAATTTCTACCCATCCCGGATCGAGTTCGAGCATGATCGGGAGCAGGGTCAGGATCATGTTCGTGAGGTGTTGGGGTGTGAGGTGGTGTTCGGTGCGGAGGAGAACCGGCTTTATTTCCCCGCCGAATTGCTGTCCCATGCATCGCCTCATGCGGAACCCGAATTGTTGGCCCTGCATGAACGCTTCGCCAGTGAGCAGGTGGCCCGGCTCGAGAAGAAGGACATTGTTGGCCAGGTGGAGCGCATCATCGCGGAATTGCTCGATAGCGGCGAAGTCACGCTTGATGCCGTGGCTGAGCGTTTGGGGATCAAGCCCCGGACCCTGCGAACCCGGCTGACCGAAGCCGAAACCAGTTTTAATCAGGTATTGGCGGATTTCCGCTACCGTCTTGCACGGCAGCTGCTGGCCACCACCGATGAATCCATTGATGAAATTGTCTACCTGACCGGCTTTTCAGAACCCAGTACGTTTTATCGGGCGTTCAAGCGCTGGTCTGGCATGACACCGATTGAATACCGCAAGACCGCCCAGGGCAAGGATGCAATGGTTGATGCCATGTAAGTGGCGATTCAGGTAAATCTTAAAAAAGTTTGGGAAAATCGTTGACATAAACGAGGGCCTCTTTATAATGCGCCCTCGTTGTCACAGAGCAGTCGCAAGACAGCTCAGGCAGCTACGCGGAGCGGTAGTTCAGTTGGTTAGAATACCGGCCTGTCACGCCGGGGGTCGCGGGTTCGAGTCCCGTCCGCTCCGCCATTTTTATCTCCCCTGAAGTCTTCTCAGTTTTTCCTGATCCTCAGAATCTTTCGATGTTCACCCGGGCTGATGCCATACCATCGCTGGTATGCCTTGTGAAATGCCGGTGGGTTGGCAAAACCGAGCAGCCAGGCAATTTCTGCCAGCGAGCTGTCGGTTTCCTTCAAGTAATCCCAGGCCAGTTGTTGGCGGGTATTGTCCAGCAATTGCCGGAATCCACTGCCTTCTTCGGCCAGCTGTCGTTGCAGTGTCCAGGGCGTCAGGCCCATTTTTGTGGCCAGAACTTCCACAGACACCTTGCCACCCACCAGTAATGGCGCCATGTGATGGCGGGCGCGATCGGTAATTCTCCACCCTCGCTGGATTCGCTGCAGTTCCTGTTCGCACAGGCTCACCAGTTTTTCATTCATGCCTCTCTGGGCCTGTGCCGGTACCAGTTCCCAGATTGCATCCTTGATCCGGATATCGTTTGCCGGAGCCCCGAATTCCACAGGGCATCGGAACCAGCTCTCGAACAGGTCGTCCTGGCCAATGGATGGGTACTCAATCCGGACACGCTCCAGTACATCGTAGCGGCCGGTCATGTGTCGAATCAGTTGGGTCCAGGCGGCCAGCACAGAATCCACGACAAAATAGTTGTATTGGTTGTAGGGGCGAATGGAATAGAAGCTCACGGTTTTCATTGCGCGCTGAAAGCTGGGAGCCCCGCGGGAATTATGGCTGGTGAGGAGTGAATATCGCACCAGCAATTCAAGTGCCCCGGCGACTGTCCCGGCGGTTTCGGCGGCGAGCCCCGCCATGCCGGCGTCGACCGGGCGTGACAGCGCCCCCATGCGCAGCCCCAGCGCCGGATTCCCCGTGGCTTTGATAGCGGCGTGGCCCAGTCGCATGAATCTGGGGATGCTGATACGGGCATCGACGGCCGCCTGTTCCGGAGCGCTCAGATGGAACCGTGCTTTCAGCTGTTCCGCATCTCCACCTTCGGCAGCAACGGCCCGCAGTAGTACGGACACGTAGAGCAGGCTGATATCGCCCAGAGCATTCCGGGCCGGCGTTCGGGATTTGATCATGGGTCTATTATTGATGTTGTTCAAGGATAATCAAATGTTATTTTTGGATATTGTTGGCGTCGAGCATGGTCGGTAGTGTTATGTCCATAACAAATGGGCGGATGTCCCGATACCTGATCAGATGAGGAGAATTTCATGACCACTGCTTCCGGCGAGAGCAAATACCCGAATCTTCTGAAGCCTCTTGATCTGGGCTTTACCACGTTACGCAACCGTACCCTGATGGGGTCCATGCACACCGGCCTTGAGGAAGTGAAAAACGGTTTTGAGCGCCTGGCTGCTTTCTACGCTGAGCGCGCCCGTGGCGGCGTTGGTCTTATCGTGACTGGTGGTATAGGCCCGAATACGGAAGGTGCGGTATTTCAGCATGCGGCCAAGATGAATACCGAGGAAGAGTCCGACAAGCACAAGGTCATCACCAAGGCGGTTCACGACGAAGGTGGCAAGATCTGTATGCAGATTCTGCATGCTGGCCGCTACGCCTACTCTCCGGAGCTGGTGGCGCCCTCTGCTATTCAAGCGCCTATCAACCCTTTCAAACCCAGGGAGCTGGACGAAGCTGGTATCCAGAAGCAGATCGACGATTACGTGAATTGCGCCGCTCTCGCGCAGCGGGCCGGCTATGACGGCGTCGAGATCATGGGGTCTGAAGGTTACTTCATCAACCAGTTTATCGTCGCTCACACCAACCACCGCACCGACCAGTGGGGCGGCAGCTACGAGAACCGTATCCGTCTGCCGCTGGAGATTGTGCGCCGGGTGCGTGAGCGGGTGGGTGAGAACTTTATTATTGTCTACCGGTTGTCCATGCTGGACCTGATTGAAGACGGCAGCACCTGGGAAGAAGTGGTTCACCTGGCCAAGGAAATCGAGAAAGCCGGAGCCACCATTATCAACACCGGTATCGGTTGGCACGAAGCCCGTGTTCCGACCATTGCCACTTCGGTGCCCCGGGCTGCATTTACCAAAGTAACAGCGCGCCTGAAGGGCGAGGTCAGCATTCCCCTGGTGACCACCAACCGGATTAACATGCCGGATGTCGCCGAGAAAGTCCTGGCGGACGGCGATGCCGACATGGTCTCCATGGCCCGGCCGTTCCTGGCCGATGCTGAGCTGGTGCTGAAGGCGGAGCAGGATCGTGCCGACGAGATCAATACCTGCATCGGCTGTAACCAGGCTTGCCTGGACCATACCTTCAGCGGCAAGCTGACCTCCTGCCTGGTCAACCCGCGGGCCTGCCATGAAACCGAGCTGGCTTACGTTAAAACGGCGCAGCCCAAGTCCATCGCGGTAGTCGGTGCCGGCCCTGCGGGCCTGGCGTTTGCCACCGTGGCCGCGGAGCGTGGTCACAAGGTGACCCTGTTTGATGCCGGCAGCGAAGTCGGTGGCCAGTTCAACGTGGCCAAGCGTATTCCGGGCAAGGAGGAATTCTACGAAACCCTGCGTTATTTCCGGAAAATGCTCGACAAGACCGGGGTCGAGGTACGTCTGAATACCCGGGTTTCCGCCGAGGAACTCAAAGCGGGTGGTTTCGATGAAGTGGTTCTGGCTACTGGTGTGGAACCCCGTACTCCGGATATCGAGGGCATTGATCGCCCGAACGTTATCGGTTACCTCGACGCCCTGTTGGAGCGCAAGCCGGTGGGCCAGCGAGTGGCGGTGATCGGTGCCGGTGGTATCGGTTTTGATGTGTCCGAGTTTATTGTCCACAAGGGCGATTCTCCCTCGCTGAATACCGAACACTTCATGAAGGAGTGGGGCGTGGACCTGTCGGTAGAGCATCGTGGCGGTATACAGGGCGTTACAGCGGAAGTGCCGGCGCCGGCTCGCGAGGTCTATCTGCTGCAGCGTAAGGCCTCCAAAGTGGGCAAGAACCTGGGCAAGACCACGGGCTGGATTCACAGAACCTCGCTGAAGAATCGCCATGTTCAGATGGTGCCGGGGGTGACTTATCGCAAGATCGACGATGAAGGTCTGCACATCACGGTTACGCCGAAAGGCTCGGAGCAGGGTGAGGACAAGATCCTGCCGGTGGATACCATCATTGTATGTGCTGGTCAGGAGCCGCTTCGCGAGCTGCAGGCCGGTGTTGAGGCAGCGGGCATTCCGGTACACCTGATTGGTGGCGCCGATGTGGCGGCAGAGCTGGATGCCAAGCGGGCCATTAACCAGGGTAGCCGGCTCGCTGCGGAGATTTGATCACAAATCGTTGCAGTTTTTCTCTGTGCTTCGGCACTTGTCTGGCTAGACTATGTCGGAAAGTGTTTGAATTGGAACCAAAGGGCGCTGGCGAGCGTCCGGAACTGAGATTCCCGGGGCACGGAGAAGGTTGATGGTAAATGCCAGCCAGGCCGCTGAAGGTTATTCGGCGGTATTTTTTATGGACGGTAGCCAGGTTGCCCGGCAGATGAGGCTGTCGGAATTTGGCGCTTTCCTGGATGGCTATGTCGGTCTGTCAGACCTGGCCGAAACTGATGTCCGGGCGGTTCTCGTCAATCTCAGCTCCGATCTGAATGTGCGTTCTCTGGTGTTCTTCCGCATCTGGTTTGATGAGGAGGGGCGCGCAGACAGCCACTGGAATGTCCCCATTGAAGCTCTGGCAGAGCAGGGCGCCAAAGGCCCCAACATGGGGGGCGGCCCTATCAGGCTGGTGTGTCGTAGTCAGTGTCCGGATCCGGAGTTTGCCAATGAACTCTGGGACCCGGACATGACCCCCGGAAACAACCATTTTCAGGCCATTCGCAAGGCGGTTGACGCCAATACTCTCCGTTTTCAGAAGATCGAGCCCGAAGAAGAGAATATCCCGGTACTCACGGCCCCGACCCCGCAATCGAATAGTGACGATGGTAGCCGTGACCGCGCGCGTCTGGCTCAGGTCCTCCGCGAGCAACGGCTCAGAATCAAGACGCTCCAGAGCGTCCATCGGGATTCACTGGCTGACCTTCAGCGTGAGCATCGCAATGAAATGCAGGGGCTGCGCAGTGAGCTGGCGGACCTGGAGCAGCGACACGAACGCCTGAAACTGACCAACGAGCAATTGAAAAAACGCCTGTCCCAGCGCAATGAGCAATACCTGAGCATGCAGGAGAAAATGGCGGAGGGCAGTGCCGGGCAAGGCAGGGAAGATGCCAACGCCAATGCCGAGACGGTGTTGTTGCGGGAACAGTTGGAGCGCAAACAGCGGGAGCTGGAATTGCGGGACGACAAAATCGTGGCTCTGGAGCAGGAGAACCATGAACTCCGCCATCGCCAGCCTCCGGAAGATTCCCTGCTGGAGCAGCTGCGCACCCAGGCGGTATTCCTGGTGGCCTATCACCCTGGTGTCGGGCATATTACTTTGCCCTACGAAGACATCGACACTTACTTCGGAAACCCGCTGGCCTATGCCGCAGAGCGCTGTGGTATGAATGAGCCTGCCTATCGGGAATGGCTTGCCCATTACGAACACCCCGTATGCAAACATGTTGATGACGAAGGCAAAGCCTGTGGCGAGCCCATCATGCGCGTGACCCAGCCTGCCGAATTTGAGCCCGGACAGGACGACCGCTGCGACCAGCACAAGGCCTGATCGGTATCTTTTTTCAGAATCTGCCCGAGTTTCGTTAAACTGTTTCCTGTTTCATTCAGAGACCACGGGACACTTCATGGACCAGTTCAGGAATATCGGCATCGTCGGGCGCATGGGCAGCGTCAAGGTGGTGGAGTCTTTACGGCAGCTCAAGCAGTACCTTACCGCCAACAATTACCATGTGATCATCGAGGAAGACACTTCCACCATGATTCCTGGTCATGGTCTGCAGGTGGCCAGCAAGAAGCTCCTGGGTGAGATCTGTGATCTGGTGATCGTGGTCGGGGGTGATGGTAGCCTGCTGGGCGCCGCCAGGGAGTTGGCCAAGTCCAAGATTCCGATTCTTGGCGTGAACCGCGGTCGACTGGGATTTCTGACCGATATCTCGCCGTCAGATCTTGAAGAGCGCCTGGCCCGGGTTCTTGAGGGCGATTACATCGAAGAATCCCGGTTTTTGCTGGATGGTCACGTTGAGCGCAATGGCCAGCCATTGGGGTATGGCTCGGCACTCAACGATGTGGTTCTGCATCCGGGCAAATCCACGCGCATGATTGGCTTTGATCTGTTTATCGACGGTCATTTCGTCTACAGCCAGCGTTCAGATGGTTTGATTGTGGCGACGCCGACCGGCTCTACAGCCTACTCCCTGTCGGCTGGTGGCCCGATCATGCATCCGAAGCTGGATGCGGTGGTGCTGGTGCCCATGTTCCCCCACACCCTGAGCAGTCGGCCGATCGTGGTGGATGGTAAAAGCGAGATCAAACTGGTGATCGGGGAAACCAATGAGACCTATCCACAGGTCAGCTTCGATGGTCAGATGAACATTGCCTGTGCCCCGGGGGATATCATCAGAATCACCAAAAAACCATTCAAGATCCGTCTGATTCATCCCACCGATCACAATTTTTACGCGACCTGCCGGGACAAGCTGGGCTGGGCAAGCGAAATAGCAGCGAGTTGATCATGGCGGCAATCAAGACAACCGCACATCGCGGCTACGACGTTATTGGTGACATCCACGGCTGCGCCCATACCCTGGAGCGATTGCTGGAGCAGATGGGGTATCGGAAGCGGAACGGCATATACCAGCACCCCAGCCGACAGGCCATTTTTATCGGCGATATTATTGATCGTGGGCCGAGAATACGGGAAGCGTTGCATCTGGTGCGTGACATGGTGGAGCACGGCTTTGCCCGAATTGTCATGGGCAACCACGAGTACAACGCACTGGGTTACTGCACCCGGGCACGGCCAGGCAGCGGCAAGAAATTTCTGAGGGAACACAATGCCCGCCACGATCGGCTGATCAAGGAAACCCTTGAGCAGTTTGATGCGTATCCACATGAATGGAACGAGTTTCTGGAGTGGTTTTATAGCATTCCGCTGTTCATTGATGAGGATGGCTTCCGCGTGGTGCATGCCTGCTGGGATCAGACCCTGATTGATCAGTTCCGCCAGAGCCAGGGCGGCGCCTGTATCGACGAGGATTTCCTGCACGCCTCGGCGGCCATCGAATCCTTTGCCGGGCAGGTGATGGATACCCTGTTGCGCGGAACTGACCTGCGCCTGCCGGAAGGGATGTCCATTACGGGCCGGGATGGCTACGTCCGGCAGTTCTTCCGTACCAAGTTCTGGGCAGACGACCCGCAAACCTATGCAGATGTGGTGTTCCAGCCGGACCCGCTGCCGCCGGAGGTGGCCAGCAGGACTTTGCGCGAGGAGGAGCGCAAGCAGCTGATTACCTATCCACTGGACGCGCCGCCGGTGTTTGTCGGGCATTACTGGATGGAGGGTGCCCCCGCTCCGCTCAAGCACAATGTGGCGTGTATTGATTTCAGCGCCGTGAAGTATGGCAAATTGGTGGCCTATCAGTTTGATGGGGAAAAAGTGCTCTCTTCGGACAAATTTGTCTGGGTTGATGTTGACCGGCCGGAGCAGCCCGATTACCCGACCAGCGAAGATAGTGTCGCCCGCTAACACCAGAGAGGTAGTTTTGGATAGTCCGTCGTCTTCCCCGATCACTCCCGGCGGCCGCTGGCAGCCGGCGCCCCGCCATGCTCCTTTTGTCATTGGCGTCATCGTGGTTGCCGTGGTGATGGTATGGCTGACCGGCATGGGGCAGAGCAATTTTGCCGCCGCTATGATGATTGTCGACCCCCGGCCGTTCAGCTGGGATACCTTCAGCACACTGGCCGGGCGCCTGGAAGCGCTCTCTATGACCCTTTCGGGAGGCCAGGTCTGGAGGCTGCTGACGCCGGATTTCCTGCATTTCAGCTGGACCCATATCATCTTCAACTCGGTGATGCTCTGGTTTCTGGGCAGTCAGATCGAATGGATGGACGGCCGGGCACGCCTGGTAGGACTGTTTCTGGTCACCAGTCTGGCGTCCAATCTCCTACAGTATCTGGTGTCCGGCCCGCTGTTCGGCGGGCTCTCTGGGGTGGTGTACGGCATTCTCGGTTATTGCTGGTTGAGCCAGCGAAGACTGCCGCGTTTCCAATTCCCGCCGGCACTCGTGACCTTTGCGCTGATGTGGATGATCATTGGCTTTACGCCAGTGCCGGAGATGATTGGCGTGGGTCGTATGGCCAATGAGGCACACCTGGGCGGCTTTCTGGCCGGATTGGCGATGGCGGCGATCATGCCTCCTCGTCGATACCGACGCTGAAACAAAAAAAAGCCCCACCAAAAGGTGAGGCTGTTAAAAGAGCTTTTAGCTCCTGATGAGAGAGACCAAATGATACGACCGTTGTCATTTGGTGAATTAATGATAATCGTTATCATTTTTAATTGTCAAACGGTCTTGGCATTTTTTTATATGAAGAAACGTTCAGGAGGCGGGAATGACATACGAAGAACTGATTGAGCGGCTGGACCCGACGGTTTACCGCAACCTGAAACGGGCCATTGAGCTTGGCAAATGGCCAGATGGTCGCGCGCTGACCCGTGAGCAGCGCGCTATCAGCCTGGAAGCGGTGATTTATTATGAAGAGAAGCACAACGTGCCGGAAGAACAGCGAGTGGGATACCTGGACCGTGGCGAGAAAGCCGGTACCGCTTGCGATCCGTCTGTGCAGTTCCGCAAAGATCGCCAGGGCAACAACGATGTGGACCCTGATCAGTTTGTTGAGGTCAAGGTTTGAGCGAATCCATTGACGTAACCGGCCGGCTTCGTAAGATGCCGGCCGAGGCCGGCGACCCGGTGGCCTATAACCTGGCCATCGGCGACAACCGCATTACTCTGAATGACCTTATTGGTCATAAGGTCCGGCTGAATTTTGATGGCGTGATTCGCTGTATTCATTGCGATCGCACCACCAAAAAGAGTTTCAATCAGGGCTACTGCTATCCGTGTTTCCGAAAGCTGGCCGCCTGCGACAGCTGTATCATGAGCCCGGAAAAATGCCACTATCACCTGGGTACCTGCCGGGAGCCGGAGTGGGGCGAGGCCAACTGCATGGTTGAACATGTTGTGTATCTGGCCAATTCCAGCGGCTTGAAAGTGGGTATAACACGGGCCACCCAGGTACCGACCCGCTGGATTGATCAGGGGGCGGTAACGGCGATACCGATGCTGCGGGTCGCCAGCCGTTACCTGTCTGGTCTGGTGGAAGTGGCGTGCAAGAACCACGTGGCCGACCGCACCAACTGGCGAGCCATGCTAAAGGGTGATGTGCCGGGGCTGGATCTGGTGCAGGAGCGTGAGCGCCTGTTGGACTTGATCGCAGACGACCTGGCGCAATTGCGGGCGCAGCATGGTGAAGACAGCATACGAAGTGTGGACGAAGCCACACTTGGGCTGGGTTATCCGGTTCAGGTATGGCCGGCCAAGGTGAAAACCCATAATCTGGACAAAACGCCGGAAGTGGAAGGCTTGCTGGAAGGTATCAAAGGCCAGTATCTGATGCTCGACACCGGTGTAATCAATATCCGCAAGTTTACCGGCTATGAAGTCCGGTTCCGGGTTCTTGACTGAATCCGCCATGTCTTTTCTCTGGAGAGTATGAATGCGAACCAACCAGCCACAAACCATTTACCTGAGTGAATACAAGGTTCCTGCGTATCTGGTTGATCAGGTGGATCTGCGTTTCGAATTATTTGAAGACGGCGCCCGTGTGCACAGTACCCTGACTGTGCGCCGCAACCCGGACTCCGGGGAGAGCGCTGCCCCTCTGTTTCTGCACGGTGATAGTCTGCAACTGGAATCGGTTGCCCTGAATGGCTCGCCTCTACGCACCGGTGAGTTCGAAGACCGTGGCGATGCGCTGGTCGTGCCCTCGGTGCCGGAAAAATTCGAGCTGCAGGTAGTGACCTGGATCGAACCTCAGAACAACACCCGGCTGGAAGGTTTGTACAAGTCCTCCGGTATGTTCTGCACTCAGTGCGAGGCGGAAGGGTTTCGCTGCATTACCTTCTATCCGGACCGGCCGGATGTCATGGCACGCTTCCGTACCCGTATCGAGGCAGACAAAAGCGCCTATCCCGTGCTGCTTTCCAATGGTAACCCGGTGGATAACGGCGAGCTGGAAAACGGTCGCCATTTTGTCACCTGGGAAGACCCGTTCCCCAAGCCGGCTTACCTCTTTGCCCTGGTAGCCGGAGACCTGGTGGAGAAAAAAGATACCTTCACCACCTGTTCCGGCCGCAACATTGATCTGCGGATGTATGTCGAGCCCCGCAACGCGAAGAAGTGTGATTTCGCGATGGATGCCCTCAAGCGTTCCATGCGCTGGGACGAAGATGTCTACGGGCGGGAGTACGACCTGGATATCTTCATGATCGTGGCGGTGGACGACTTCAACATGGGCGCCATGGAAAACAAAGGGCTGAATATTTTCAACTCTTCCTGTGTGCTGGCCAGTCAGGAGACTGCCACGGACGCCGCCTTCCAGCGTATCGAGGCCATCGTCGCCCACGAATACTTCCATAACTGGTCCGGCAACCGGGTAACCTGCCGCGACTGGTTTCAGCTGAGCCTGAAAGAGGGTTTTACGGTGTTCCGGGATTCCCAGTTCTCTGCCGATATGGGATCGCCGACTGTGAAACGAATAGAGGATGCCACCCTGCTGCGCACAGCACAGTTTGCTGAGGATGCCGGCCCCATGGCCCACCCGGTGCGCCCGGCGTCTTACATGGAGATCTCCAACTTCTATACCCTGACCATCTACGAAAAGGGTGCCGAAGTGGTTCGGATGATCCACAACCTCCTTGGTGACGAGATGTTCCGTAAGGGCAGCGATCTGTACTTCCAGCGCCATGACGGGCAGGCGGTCACCACCGATGATTTTGTTCGCGCTATGGAAGACGCCTCCGGGCGGGACCTGGGCCAGTTCCGGCTATGGTATGAGCAAGCCGGCACGCCGGTGGTTTCGGTGTCTGATGAGTACGACGAGTCGAGCGGTATCTATCGGCTTACCGTGCGCCAGAGTATTCCTGACACGCCAGGCCAGACCGGCAAGAAGCCGCAGCATATTCCATTTGCGCTCGGCCTTCTGGGCGCCGACGGGCAGCCTCTGCCCCTGAAGCTGAGTGGTGAGAGTGGCGAAGCGCCTCTGGAGCGGGTGCTGGAGCTGAGCCAGGAGGAACACTGCTTTGAGTTTGAGGGCCTGTCGGAGCGCCCGGTACCTTCTCTGCTGAGAGATTTTTCTGCCCCCGTGCGGGTGCACTACCCCTGGACGCGGGAGCAACTACTGTTCCTGATGAGCCATGATCCGGACGGTTTTAACCGCTGGGACGCAGGTCAGCGCCTGGCCGTGGACGTTATTCAGTCTCTGGTGGGGGCTCCGGAGTCTGCCGGGGTGGAGCCGCGCCTGGAGGATGCTTATCGGTCGTTGCTGCAGGACAGCGAGCTGGATCAGGCTCTGATGGCAAAGATGCTGCAGTTGCCTTCAGAGGCCTATCTCATTGAGCTGGCGGAGCAGGCTGATGTTGCTGCCATTCACCAGGCCCGTGAAAACGTGCTTGGTTATTTGGCTGAAGGCCTGCGGGATGAACTCATGGCCTGTTATCGGGGCAACGCCGGGCAGGGCGATTACCAGCTGACGCCTGAGGCCATTGCCCGCCGCAGTCTCCGTAACACCGCGCTGGGCTGGTTGCTGCATATTGGTGATCAGGAAGCGCTGGCGCTGGCCAAAGAGCAGTTCCGGGGCGCTGATAACATGACGGATCGGCTCGGCGCACTGCGAGCGTTGGTGAATTCTGATTTCGCGGAAGATCGTACACAGGCTCTGGAAGCCTTTTACAAGCGATTCAGTGACGACCCGCAAGTGGTGGAGCTGTGGTTCTCGGTGCAGGCCTCCAGCGATCGTGCAGGTCAACTGCCGCAGATACGGCAGTTGCTCGACCACCCGGCGTTTGACTGGAAGAATCCGAACAAGGTGCGCTCTGTGGTGGGTGCCTTTGCGGCCCAGAACCTGGCGGCATTCCACAATCCTGACGGCAGCGGGTATGAATTCCTTGCCGAGCAGGTATGCCGACTGGATGACAGCAATCCTCAGATTGCGGCGCGACTGGTGGCACCGCTGACCCGTTGGCGGAAGTTCGCTCCCGGGTATAGCAAACAGATGAAATCGGCACTGGAGCGGATTCGCGATAAAGCCGAGTTGTCCCGAGACGTGTATGAAGTAGTACACAAGAGCCTGGCAGACTGACGCCGGAGCCTGGCCCCGCGACTGATGCCGTGGGGCCCTTTGTCTGGCTGTGATTGTAAAGCCGTCGTCACAGCCGGATACAAAATCGCACTTTCGGTCGATAGACAATGTTGCCGGATCGGCTAATCTGTCAGAAAGTCTGCGATTGCATCAGACGATAACAAAAAGGCCCACAGAGGCTTCCAGACGGATTTAAGGTTGCACAATGAGATACAACAAAAACGTTTTGTTTGGCGGGTTGCTGGCTCTGTCCTTTGCTGCTTCGCCACTTCAGGCGGCAGTGTCTTCATCCGAGGCAGCGCGCCTTGGCCAGGATCTCACCCCGTTCGGTTCACCCAAGGCCGGTAACGATGCCGGCACCATTCCGGCGTGGGATGGCGGCCTGACGGAGCCGCCGGCTGGCTACGAAGGCAGCGGGCAGCACCATATCAATCCATTCCCCGACGACGAAGTGCTGTTTACCATAACAGCCTCCAACATGGATCAGTACAGCGAGTATCTGACCGATGGCGTCCGGGCGATGCTGGAAACCTACCCGACCACCTTCCGCATACCCGTGTATCAGTCCCGGCGCACCCACGCGGTGCCCGAATGGGTGGCTGAAAACACCCGTAAGAACGCGGTGAATGCCGAGATTGTGGGTGAGGCAGAGGGTATTGAGGGTGCCTTTGGTGGCTATCCTTTCCCGATTCTTCACGGCAATAACGAAGAAAAGGCCTGGCAGGTAATCTGGAACCACCTGACCCGTTGGCGCGGTGTGTCTGTCACCCGGCGCTCCAGTGAGGTGGCGGTTCAGACCAACGGCGACTACAGCCTGGTGACCTCTCAGCAGGAAGCGTTCTTCAACTTCTACAACCCTGAGGGTGGTGAAGAAGATCTGGACAACGTGATCTTCTACTATCTGTCGTTCACTCAGTCGCCACCCCGTCTTGCCGGTGGCGCCATTCTGATTCACGAAACCCTGAACCAGATCATCAATCCGCGCAATGGCTGGGGCTATAACGCTGGTCAACGTCGTGTCCGCCGTGCTCCGAACCTGGGCTACGACTCACCGATTGCGGCCTCTGATAACCTGCGTACCGCTGATGACACCGATATCTTCAATGGTGCCATGGACCGCTATAACTGGGATTACGAAGGTGTTCGGGAAATCTACATTCCCTACAACAACTACCGAATCGGTGAGAAGGGAACGCCTTACTCTGAAATTCTGGGTATGTCCCACCTCAATCCTGATCTGACCCGCTGGGAGCTGCACCGCGTGCACGTGGTCGAAGCGACCCTCAAGGAAGGTGAGCGTCACATCTATGGTAAGCGTCGCTTCTATGTGGATGAAGACAGCTGGAACACCGTATTGCTCGACCAGTATGACGGTCGCGGCAATCTCTGGCGTGTGACCATGGGTATTCCCAAGAACTACTACGAGTTGCCGGGAGTTTGGACGGTGCTTGATGTGTATCACGATCTCCAGGCCCGTCGATATCACGTGTTGGGTCTGGATACCGAAGAGCCGAATACCCGTGTATTTACCAATGATGTACCAAACACACGGTACTTCTCGCCAGCTTCTTTGCGCAGGCGAAGCGTACGCTGAGGCTTCGGCGCCGGTTTGATCCGGCGCCTGAGGCCACAAGCAGGATGTCGACCGGCGGCCCAGGGGGCTGCCGGTTTGTTTGCGAAGGCTGCTGCCAGTCGTGCAGCAGGCGCATCAGGATTTAACCAACGTAAAGGCAATCTGAATGGCTAAAAGGTTCATGTGCGAGACACTGGGAACTGCCTGCCTTGGCCTCTCTATGGCACTGGCAGCTCCAGCGGCATTTGCACTCGCGGATATTATCGAGACACCGGCGAGGCCAACAGAACTGGCTCCCCAGTCACTACTGACCGACGCAACCCGCGCAGGCGATCGAATCGTGTCAGTGGGTGAGCGTGGGCACGTAATCTATTCCGACGATCAGGGGCAGTCGTGGACGCAGGCCGAGGTGCCGGTGGCGGTCACGTTGACCGCCGTTGATTTTGGCACCGAGCAGCATGGCTGGGTGGTTGGCCACAGCGGTGTTGTGCTGCATTCCAGCGATTCCGGGGAGACCTGGGAGCTGCAGCTCGATGGTATTCAGGCCGCCGAGCTGGTGATTGCCAGCAAGGAAGACCAGATTGCTGAGCTGGAAGAGCGCATTGAACAGGCTCCGGAAGAAGAGAAGGCTGACCTGGAGTGGGCGCTTGACGATCTGTTCTTCGCCCTCGAAAACACCCAGGCAGATATGGAAATCGGGCCGGTTAACCCGTTCCTTGATGTCTGGTTCGAAGACGAGAACCACGGTTTTGTGGTGGGTGCCTATGGCATGATTCTGCGAACCCAGGATGGTGGGCAGACCTGGGAAGACTGGGCGCCGAAACTCGATAACCCAACCAACTTCCACTACAACAGCATCGCCGAGGTAGCGGGTGGTGCGCTGGTGGTGGTCGGTGAAGCTGGTCAGATTCACGTTTCTGTTGACGGCGGCGAATCCTGGGAGAAGCGGGAAAGCCCATACGATGGCTCCCTGTTTGGCGTCACCGGAACCGGACGGGTGAACGAGGTGCTGGCGTTCGGCTTGCGGGGCAACACTCTGCTGTCGACCGATCTTGGCCGTAGCTGGACCATGGTGCCCAATGAGGGCGGCGCCACCCTGAATAACGCGGCGGTGGCCGAGGATGGACGCATTACCCTGGTGGGAAATGGCGGCGCAGTGCTGATGAGCACCAACAATGGTGAAAGCTTCCGCCCCTACTTCCGCAATGACCGGGAAGGTGTCATGGGTGTGGTTCCATTGCCGGGAACCAATCTATTGCTGGTCGGCGAAGGCGGTGTTGAGATTACCGACGCTCGCGGCCGGAACCTGAATTAACGCCCTGGTGTGGCATCAACGGATTAATGGATAGAGGGGTTTTTTAATGTCTGACCCGATGCATGACAGGGGTGAACATTACCTGACAACGCCCAAGGCGGAACCGTTCCTTGAGCGTTTACTTTTCAACAACCGGGCGCTGATCCTGGTCGCCTTTTTTGTGCTGACGCTGTTTCTTGGCTACAACGCCATCAAAATTCAGCCGGATGCCAGTTTTGAGCGGATGATTCCGCTGGAACATCCGTACATCGTCAATATGCTGGATCACCGGGACGACCTGGACAACCTGGGTAACTTTGTCCGGATTGCGGTTGCCGTGGAAGAAGGCGACATCTTTACTGCCGAATACATGGAAACCCTCAAGCAGATCACCGATGAGGTGTTCTATCTGAATGGGGTGGACCGTTCCGGCCTGAAAACCTTGTGGACATCGAACGTTCGCTGGGTAGAGGTTACCGAGCAGGGCTTCCAGGGCGGTACGGTTATTCCGGATGGCTACGATGGCTCCCGGGAGAGCCTGGAGCAGTTGCGCCAGAACGTATTGCGTTCGAACGAAGTGGGCCGTCTGATATCAGACAACTTCAAGTCCACGATTGTGTATGCTCCCCTGTATGAGAAAAATCCGGAAACTGGTGAGGCTCTGGATTACGCAGCATTCTCCCGTGAGCTGGAAGAGAAGATCCGGGAGAAGTACGAAGCACAGAATCCGAACGTCAATATTCACATTGTTGGTTTCGCCAAGAAAGTCGGTGACCTGATTGAAGGTATCGGCTCCATTGCCTGGTTTGCCGGCATTACCATTCTGCTGACCACGCTGCTGCTGTTCTGGTATTCCCGCTGCATCGCCGGAACCCTGGTGCCGATCTTTACCTCAATCATTGCCGTGTTCTGGCAGTTGGGGGCCCTGCGGCTGCTGGGCTATGGCCTGGATCCATACTCGGTACTGGTGCCGTTTCTGGTGTTCGCGATCGGTATCAGTCATGGGGTTCAGATCGTTAATGCCATGGCGGTTGAGTCGGCCAAGGGTTTCGATGCCGTCACCTCAGCTCGTCTGGCGTTCCGGGCTCTTTATATTCCGGGCATGCTGGCGTTGATTTCTGACGCTGTCGGCTTCCTCACGCTGGTGTTTATCGAAATCGACGTTATTCGTGATCTGGCTGTGGCGGCCGGTCTGGGTGTGGCGTTCGTCATCATTACCAACCTGGTGCTGCACGTTCTGATCATGTCTTACATCGGCATCTCCAAAGGCGGTGTTCAGCATGTTCAGAATCATGGTGAAAAGCAGGACCGCAAGTGGCGGGTCATGTCCTACTTCTCCCATCCGGGGGTTGCGCCGATTTCCCTGCTGATCGCGGTGATCGGCCTGGGGCTGGGCATGTACTACAAGCAGGACCTGAAAGTGGGTGACCTGGACCAGGGTGCGCCCGAATTGCGCCCGGATTCCCGCTATAACAAGGATAACGCCTACATCATCAACAATTATTCCACCAGTGCAGACGTGCTTGTGGTGATGGTGAAGACCCCGGAAGAACAATGTACCCAGTACAACGTACTCCGGGCCATGGACAGTCTGCAGTGGGAGCTGCAGAACACTCCGGGTGTGCAGAGCTCCGCCTCCCTGGCTGATGTCTCCAAGCTGGTTACCAAGGCTCTGAACGAGGGTAACTGGAAGTGGTACGAGATTTCCCGCAACCAGACCATCATCAATGCCTCCATTCGTGACGCGCCGGCAGGTTTGATTAATACCAACTGCAGCCTCACGCCGGTTCTGGTGTTCCTGGAAGATCACAAGGCGGAAACTCTGGAAACGGTAGTCGAGCGGGTCGAACAGTTCGCCGATGCCAACAGCAACGACGAGCATACCTTCCTGCTGGCAGCTGGTAACGCCGGTATCGAAGCGGCGACCAACGAGGTGATCTCGAACGCCAAGGACATGATGCTGCTGCTGGTGTATGGCGTAGTGAGTTTGCTCTGCTTCCTGACCTTCCGCTCCATCCGGGCTGTGGCCTGTATTGTGATTCCGCTGGGCCTGACCTCCATCCTGTGTGAGGCGATCATGGCGGTGTCCGGTATAGGCATCAAGGTGGCCACGCTGCCGGTGATTGCGTTGGGTGTGGGTATCGGTGTGGACTACGGTATCTATATCTACAGCAAACTTGAAAAGTTCCTGCTGGAGGGCAAGACGCTGCAGGAGGCGTACTATGAGACCCTGCGCTCCACCGGTAAGGCCGTTATCTTTACCGGTGTGACTCTGGGTCTTGGTGTTGTGACCTGGATATTCTCTCCGATCAAGTTCCAGGCGGACATGGGCTTCCTGCTGTTCTTCATGTTCCTGTGGAACATGGTAGGGGCAATCTGGCTGCTGCCGGCCCTGGCGAGATTCCTGCTTCGCCCGGACAAGATGCTGGCGAAAGCACGGGCTGCGAAGTCCTGAAAATCGCCCTGAACCAGCAAAAAAGCCCGCCTGTGCGGGCTTTTTTGTTGATAGGTCAGCTGGTTAGCGTGCTAATCCTTCCTTTATTTATGGCCAGAAGTGTTCTATGTTCTAGAACGAACCGGATGTTTGCCCGTATACCCGTGCGGGTGATCGACTATAACTATCAAGAAAAGGAAGAGCACACATGACACTGAAACTCAAAGCGTCCGCTTTTGCCGTTGCAGCCGCCGTGAGCCTGGGTGCCGCGTCCTCTGCGGTTTCCGCGCAGGAACAGCGCTTCGTGACCATCGGTACCGGTGGTGTTACCGGCGTTTATTATCCGGCGGGTGGCGCTATCTGTCGCCTGGTGAATATGGATCGCAAGGAGCATGGTATCCGTTGCTCGGTTGAGAGTACCGGTGGCTCCGTTTACAACCTGAACGCCATTCGCCAGGGCGAGCTGGATCTGGCTGTTGCCCAGTCCGACTGGCAATACCACGCCTACAATGGCACCAGCCAGTTTGAAGATGCGGGCAAAAACGAGAAGCTGCGTGCGGTCTTCTCTCTGCACCCTGAGCCGTTCACCGTGGTAGCCAGCAAAGGTTCCGGCATCAAGACCTTTGAAGACCTGGAAGGCAAGCGCGTGTCTGTGGGTAATCCGGGTTCTGGCCAACGCGCCACAGCAGAAGTGCTGATGGATGAAATGGGCTGGACCATGGATAAGTTCTCGCTGGCGGCTGAGATCAAGGCTGCCGAGCAGTCCCAGGCGCTGTGCGATGGCAACATTGACGCTTTCTTCTACACCGTTGGCCACCCCTCCGGTGCCATCAAGGAAGCCACCACGTCCTGTGACAGTGTAATTGTTGCCGTTGACAACAAGGCGACGGAAGCGTTGATCAAGGAAAACCCCTACTACCGTAAGGCAGTGATTCCGGGTGGTATGTACCGTGGTTCCGACGAAGATGTAACTACCTTCGGTGTGGCTGCTACGTTCGTTTCCTCAACTGACGTTCCGGAAGATGTCGTGTACGAAGTGGTCAAGGCCGTGTTCGAGAACTTCGACAGCTTCAAGCGTCTGCACCCTGCCTTCGGCAACCTGAAGAAAGAAGAAATGGTCTCTGATGCCCTGAGTGCGCCGCTGCACCCGGGCGCGGCCAAGTACTATCGCGAGGCTGGCCTGATCGACTGATCGGCCAGGAATATCAACAGAGCGGGCTGAGGCCCGCTCTGTTGATTCAGTAAGGTTATTTCCCATCACAGGAACATTCTATGGCAAAGAATGACCCCGGTACCGGGGCGGGAGTGGATGCCAGCAAGGTAGAACAGGTATTGCAGACCGAAACCGGAGGCCGGGCGCTGACCGGGCCTGCAGCGGTTATCCTGTTCATCGTTCCGGTGTGCTGGTCGTTGTTCCAGCTCTGGATTGCATCACCCCTGCCGTTCATTCTGAATTTCGGAATATTCAATTCCACCGAAGCGCGCTCAATCCATCTGGCGTTTGCGGTGTTTCTTGCATTCTCGGCATTCCCGATGATCAAGGGGGTGCATGCCAACAAGGTGCCCATATATGACTGGGTGTTGGCTTTGGCTGCTGCATTTGCGGCTTCCTATCTTTATGTTTTTTATGATGCTCTTTCGCAGAGGCCGGGGGCACCAACCACCATGGATCTCTGGGTGGCGTTGGGTGGCCTGGTATTGCTGCTGGAAGCTACCCGGAGGGCCCTTGGGCTCCCGCTGACTGTTGTTGCGGCGGTTTTTATTGCCTATTCACTGGCCGGCCCTTACATGCCGGATGTGATTTCTCATAAAGGCGTGAGCCTGAACAAGCTGGCTTCCCACCAATGGCTCGGAACCGAGGGGGTATTCGGGGTTGCTCTTGGGGTATCTACCAGCTTTGTTTTCCTGTTTGTGTTGTTCGGTGCCTTGCTTGAGCGGGCGGGAGCCGGTAACTACTTTATCAAGGTGGCTTACGCCATGCTGGGGCATATGCGCGGAGGCCCGGCCAAGGCGGCGGTGGTTTCCAGTGGTCTGAGTGGGGTGATTTCCGGCTCCTCCATCGCCAATGTGGTGACCACCGGTACCTTCACCATTCCCCTGATGAAACGGGTCGGTTTCCCGGCTACCAAAGCCGGTGCGGTTGAAGTGGCTGCGTCCACCAACGGCCAGCTTACCCCGCCAATCATGGGGGCCGCGGCCTTCCTGATGGTCGAGTACGTGGGGATTTCCTATCTCGAGGTGATCAAGCACGCCATTCTGCCGGCACTGATTTCCTATGTTGCCCTGATCTACATCGTTCATCTGGAAGCCTGCAAGCTGAAGATGGAAGGGGTAGAGCGGCTGAATCGTCCAACCCTGGCCCAGCGCATGCTGAACTGGGTGGTCATTCTGATTGGCCTGATCGTACTGACCTTCGCGGTTTATTACGGGGTTGGCTGGACCAAAGGGGTGCTGGGTGAGGCTGCGCCCTGGGTGCTCGGGCCAATTCTGGTTCTGATCTATGCGGGACTGGTTGGATACGCCACCCGATTCCCGGAGCTGGAGGAAGACGATCCCAACAAAGAGATGACCGAGTTGCCGGAGGTGGGGCCCACGGTTAAAACCGGGCTCTACTATCTGCTGCCGGTGGTGGTGCTGGTCTGGTGTCTGACAGTTGAACGCTTTTCGCCCCAGCTGTCTGCCTTCTGGGCAACCTTGTTCATGATCTTTATCGTTATTACCCAGCGGCCGCTGAAGGCATTTTTCCGCAAGCATGGCGGATTGATGTCTGAATTCACCGGCGGCATCAGTGACTTGTTCCATTCGCTGGCGACCGGCGCCAGGAACATGGTGGGTATCGGCGTTGCGACAGCGACGGCCGGCATCGTAGTTGGTACGGTGACGCTGACCGGTATCGGCCTGGTGATGACCCAATTCGTGGAATTCCTGTCTGGCGGAAATCTGCTGCTGATGCTCATCTTCACCGCTGTGATCAGTCTGATTCTGGGCATGGGGTTGCCGACAACCGCCAACTACATTGTGGTCTCCACCTTGATGGCTCCGGTTATCGTAACCCTGGGGGCCCAGAATGGCCTGATTGTTCCGCTGATTGCGGTGCACCTGTTCGTGTTCTATTTCGGGATACTGGCGGATGATACGCCGCCCGTGGGGCTGGCCGCCTACGCGGCGGCCGCAATCTCAGGAGCAGACCCGATCCGAACGGGTGTCCAGGGTTTTACCTACGATATTCGAACCGCCATTCTGCCGTTCATGTTCATCTTCAACACGCAGTTGTTGTTGATTGGTCTGACTGGCTGGTTTGATCTGCTGGTTACGGTGTTCAGCGCCGTCACGGCCATGCTGGTGTTCTCGGCGGCAACCCAGGGCTTCTGGTTCACCCGGAGCCGGAAGTGGGAAACCCTGTTGTTGTTGCTGATTACCTTCACCATGTTCCGGCCCGGTTTCTGGTGGGACATGATCTATCCGCCGAACGAAGAGCGGCCGGGGACCGCCGTTATGGAATACGTGGCGGATGTGCCTGCTGATGGTGAGGTGGTGCTGAAGGTATCAGGCATGGCGCTGGATGGCAGTGATGTCACCACCTACGTCGAGCTTGAGATCCCTGAAGGTGAAACCGCGCAGGAGCGCCTGGCGGGTGCCGGCCTGGAAGTGTCAGAGCAGGGCGGTGATCTGGTGGTGGATTTCGTCAACTTTGGTAGTGCCGCGGAAGATGCCGGTATCCAGTTTGGCTGGACCATTGATGCAGTCCAGATTGAGCTGGAGCGGCCACCGAAAGAGTTGATGTTTATCCCGGCACTGTTGCTGTTGGGCCTGGTAGCTTTCGGACAGCTCAGGCGCAAGGCACGGGAGGAGGCCCAACCCCAGCCGGCCTGATTGGCTTCGGCTCCGTAAAAACCCGGCGTTGCTGCCGGTTTTTTTTCTGTTAGACTCGCCCTCAAATCCGGCTCGCGGTTTGTGTCGCGCAGCCCGGCAACCAAGTGATCTTTGGTATAGATCACCGCTGAGAAACCACGAGGAGATCATCATGCCCGTCATTACCCTGCCAGATGGCAGTCATCGCAGTTTTGCTGAACCCGTAACCGTACACGACGTTGCCGCAGACATTGGCGCGGGCCTGGCCAAAGCGGCCCTGGCCGGAAAGGTTAACGGAAAGCTTGTGGATACCAGCCACCTGATTGAAAACGATACAGAGCTGGCGATTGTGACGGAGCGTGATGAAGACGGCGTGGATATTATTCGCCACTCCACTGCCCACCTGATGGCCATGGCGGTTCAGGAGCTGTTCCCTGGCGCCCAGGTCACCATCGGTCCGGTAATCGAGAACGGCTTCTACTACGACTTCAAATATGAGCGCCCGTTTACCAATGAAGACATGGCGCGCATTGAAAAGCGTATGGAAGAAATCGCGAAACAGGATCTGCCGGTTTCCCGCTCCATTATGTCCCGGGACGAAGCGATCAAGCTGTTTAACGAGATGGGCGAGGAGTACAAGGTTCGCATCATCGAAGACATTCCGGGAGAGGAAGACCTGTCATTCTATCGTCAGGGCGACTTCATCGATCTGTGTCGTGGTCCTCACGTGCCCAGCACCGGTAAGCTCAAGGCCTTCAAGCTGACCAAGGTGGCCGGTGCCTATTGGCGTGGCGATACCAGTAATGAGCAGCTGCAGCGTATCTACGGTACTGCCTGGGGTAACAAGAAAGACCTCAAGGCCTACCTGCACCGCCTGGAAGAAGCTGAAAAAAGGGATCATCGCAAGATTGGCAAGAAGCTGGGCCTGTTCCACATGCAGGAAGAAGCCCCGGGTATGGTGTTCTGGCATCCGGATGGCTGGTCCCTCTATCAGGAGGTGGAACAGTACATGCGTGCCCAGCAGCATAAGCATGGCTACAAGGAGATCAAGACACCTCAGGTGGTGTCGCGGACCCTGTGGGAAAAGTCCGGCCACTGGGACAAGTTCAAGGACGACATGTTTACCACTGAGTCCGAGAAGCACGATTACGCCATCAAGCCCATGAACTGTCCGTGTCACGTGCAGGTGTTTAATCAGGGCCTGAAGAGCTACAAGGATCTGCCGCTGCGCCTGGCCGAGTTTGGCTCCTGCCACCGGAATGAAGCTTCTGGCGCGTTGCATGGACTGATGCGGGTGCGTGGTTTTACCCAGGATGATGCCCATATCTTCTGTGAGGAAGATGCTATCCAGGAAGAAGTGTCTGCATTTATTGCCATGTTGCACGAGATATATGCAGACTTCGGCTTCAGTGAAATCCTTTACAAGCTGTCCACCCGCCCTGAAAAGCGGGTCGGGTCGGACGAAGTCTGGGACAAATCCGAGGCAGCGCTCGAGCAGGCGCTGAATCGTGAAGGGGTTGACTGGGAGCTGTTGCCGGGCGAAGGTGCCTTCTACGGCCCGAAGATCGAGTTTTCTCTGAAAGATTGCCTCGGTCGGGTATGGCAGTGTGGTACCATCCAGGTCGACTTCTCGATGCCGGGTCGTCTGGGGGCGCAGTATGTGGCCGACAATTCCGAGCGCAAAACGCCGGTTATGCTGCATCGGGCTGTACTGGGTTCCTTTGAGCGCTTCATCGGTATCCTGATCGAGGAGTACGAGGGTGCTTTCCCAACCTGGCTGGCACCGACACAGGTTGCTGTCCTGAATATTACCGATAAACAGCGTGATTACTGTCAGAATCTGGCCAAAAAACTGGATTCTTTAGGCTATCGGGTTAATGCTGACTTGAGAAACGAGAAGATCGGCTTTAAAATCCGCGAGCATACTCTAAATAAGGTTCCCTATCTGGTTGTTGTTGGCGATAAAGAAATCGAGAACAACGCCGTTGCCGTCCGGACACGTAAGGGCGAAGACTTGGGAACCATGTCGGTCGACGATTTTGAAAAGCTGCTTGCAGCCGACGTCGAGCGCAAAGGTAGAACCAAAACGGAGATCTGATTATTAAACAGCGAGCGAATCGGGGTGGGCGCGCACCCAAGGCGCCTATCAATGAGAACATTGACGCAACTGAAGTCCGACTGATTGATGCCGAAGGCAATCAGGTCGGGATTGTTCCGATCGAAGACGCACTGCGTATGGCGGAAGAGGCGACCCTGGATCTGGTGCAGGTTACGGATTCCGATCCGATCGTCTGTAAGATAATGGACTACGGCAAGAAGATCTTTGAAGAGAAAAAGGCCAAGGCGGCTGCCAAGAAAAAGCAGAAGCAGACGCAGGTCAAAGAGCTGAAGTTCCGACCAGGAACGGAAGAAGGGGATTATCAGGTCAAACTACGCAACCTGTTACGTTTCCTTGAGAACGGGGACCGCGGCAAGATCACAATCCGGTTCCGTGGACGTGAGATGGCACACCAGGAAATTGGTATGAAGCTCATGCAGCGGATTGAGGAAGATGTGGCAGAAATAGCCCAGGTTGAGATGCGGCCGAAAATGGAAGGCCGGCAGATGACTATGGTTATCGCACCCCGCAAGAAGAAGTGAACCTGATCCCATGACGGGTCCCCCGCATTAGCGGGGGATTTGTCGTTCAGGGGCACAATTGTTTATCCAAAATAGAATGCGGAGTTTTAAAAATGCCGAAGATGAAAACCAAGAGCGGAGCTACCAAGCGGTTCAAGAAGACCGCCACTGGCTTCAAGCACAAGCAGTCCTTCACCAGCCACATCCTGACCAAGAAGAGCCCGAAGCGTAAGCGTCAGCTGCGCGGTACCAAGCTCATCGCCAAGTCGGACGTAGCGTCTATCAAGCGCATGACCGCGTGCTGATTCAGCCGCGCGAATCATTCCTTAGAAAGTAAAGGTAGAAGGATTAAAGTATGGCTCGTGTAAAGCGTGGCGTGGTAGCACGTCGTCGTCACAAGAAGATTCTCAATCAGGCCAAAGGTTACTACGGTGCCCGTAGCCGTGTTTACCGCGTTGCCAAGCAAGCGGTTATCAAGGCTGGTCAGTATGCCTACCGTGACCGTCGCAACCGTAAGCGTGCATTCCGCGCTCTGTGGATTGCCCGTATCAACGCTGGCGCCCGTGCAAACGGTCTGTCTTACAGCCGTCTGATCGCTGGTCTGAAGAAGGCGAATGTTGAAATCGATCGTAAGGTTCTGGCCGATCTGGCCATGAACGAACAGCAGGCGTTTGCCGCTGTTGTTGAGAAGGCCAAAGCGTCCCTGTGATCGCTTAAGCTCTTTCATCGATTGCTGATCGATCCGGGCGCCCCATGTTTCATGACGGCGCCTTCTGATAGGGGAAGGGCACGCTCTTCCCCTATTTTTGTTTTAACCTACCCCATTTCTGGTTTGGAGCAGGGTCAATGGAAAACCTGGAGCAACTGGTTCAGGACGGGTTGAATGCCGTAGAAAAGGCCGACAACCTGCAGGCGCTTGATCAAATTCGTGTGGAATACCTCGGCAAAAAGGGTGTGATTACCCAGCAGGCAAAAACTCTGGGCAAGCTCTCTGCGGAGGAGCGCCCGGCGGCCGGCCAGAAGATCAATGAAGCCAAGGGGCAGGTGGAGCAAGCCATCAACGCACGGCGGGCAGACCTTGAGAAAGCGGCCATTGAAGCCAGGCTTGCGGCGGAATCCATTGACGTAACACTGCCGGGACGGGGGCAGGACCTGGGTGGTTTGCATCCGGTAACCCGCACCCTGCAGCGCATTGAGGAAATCTTTGCCCGTGCCGGTTATAGCGTAGAGCAGGGGCCTGAAATCGAAGACGATTACCACAACTTCGAAGCTCTGAATATTCCCGGGCACCACCCGGCTCGTGCCATGCACGATACTTTCTATTTCAATCCGGGTACCTTGCTCCGTACCCACACCTCACCGGTACAGGTTCGGACCATGGAGGCAGGCAAGCCACCGTTCCGCATGATCTGCCCCGGACGGGTCTATCGTTGTGATTCCGATATGACTCACACCCCTATGTTCCATCAGGTGGAAGGTCTGCTGGTGGAGAAGAATGTCAGCTTCGCGGACCTGAAAAGTACCGTGGAGGAATTTCTCAGGGTGTTCTTTGAGCGGGATCTGAAAGTTCGCTTCCGTCCCTCCTACTTCCCGTTCACCGAGCCATCGGCGGAAGTGGATATTGAATGGGGACGTGAGCCGGATGGCAGCATCAAGTGGCTGGAAGTGATGGGCTGCGGCATGGTGCATCCGAAAGTGTTCGAATATTGCGGTATTGATTCCGAGGAATATCGCGGGTTTGCTTTTGGTCTGGGTGTCGAGCGCCTGGCCATGCTTCGTTATGGAGTAAAAGACCTGCGTATGTTCTTCGAAAACGACCTGCGTTTCCTTCGTCAGTTCCGTTGATACGACACCAGGAATTGGCGTAACAGGCTCAGAATCAACCGAATCAGGACAGGACCAGGATAATGAAATTCAGTGAACAGTGGCTGCGCGAGTGGGTAAACCCGAACATTGGCTCTCAGGAGTTGATGGACCAGATCACCATGGCCGGGCTGGAAGTCGACGGCTTTGAGGCCGTGGCTGGCGAATTTTCCGGGGTGGTTGTGGGTGAGGTTATTTCCGTTGCGCCCCATCCGGATGCCGACAAGCTGCGGGTGTGTCAGGTGAGCAATGGCGAGCAGACCGTGCAGGTGGTCTGTGGTGCCCCCAATGTTCGCGACGGGCTGAAGGTGCCTTTTGCCGAGGTGGGCGCTGTACTGCCCGGCAATTTCAAGATCAAGAAAGCCAAGCTCCGGGGCCAGCCCTCCGAGGGTATGCTGTGTTCGGAATCCGAGCTGGGCTTGTCCGATAACCATGACGGCCTGATGGAGCTCCCGGAGGATGCCCCGGTTGGGCAGCCGGCGGCTGACTATCTGAAGCTCAATGACATCACCATTGATGTGGATCTGACCCCGAATCGCAGCGACTGTCTGTCCATCAAGGGCCTGGCCCGGGAAGTGGGCGTGTTGAACAGCCTGGTCACCAATGCGCCTTCCATTCCGCCTGTGGAAGCGGTGCACTCGGAAGTGCCTGATATCCGGGTGGAAGCCCCTGAGGGTTGCCCCCGTTATCTGGGGCGTGTTCTGCGCAACGTCAATCTGCAGGCAGAAACGCCGCTCTGGATGCAGGAGAAGCTGCGTCGTTCCGGTATCCGTTCCATTGATGCGGCGGTGGATGTCACCAACTACGTCATGCTGGAACTGGGCCAGCCCATGCATGCCTTTGACCGGGATGAGATCAAAGGTGGGATTGTTGTGCGTATGGCTGGCTCGGGCGAAAAACTGGTACTGCTGGACGGTCAGGAGGTCGAGCTTACTCCGGAAACGCTGGTGATTGCCGACCACGAGAAGCCAGTGGCCATTGCCGGTGTGATGGGGGGCGAGCATTCCGGGGTGAGTGAGAAAACCCGGGATCTGGTGCTTGAATCCGCCTATTTTGACCCGATCACGCTGGCCGGCAAGGCTCGTCAATATGGCTTGCATACAGATGCCTCCCACCGTTTTGAGCGGGGCGTGGATTATGAGCTGGCACGGGATGCCATGGAGCGGGCAACCGGTCTGCTGATGGCTATTGTCGGGGGTGAGCCCGGCGAAATTGTCGAGGTCGCCAGCAAGGATCACCTGCCAAAGGCGCGGGTGATTGATCTGCGTGAGCAGCGCCTGGCGGATGTGTTGGGGCTTAGAATTGACCGCACTACCGTTGAAGAGATTCTCAGCCGGCTTGGTCTGCACATCGACAAGCTGTTGAAAGACGGCTGGCGTATCAGTGTGCCCAGCTTCCGGCCGGATATTTCCATCGAAGAAGACCTGATCGAAGAGGTCGGTCGCATTTTTGGTTACAACAATCTTCCGGTCACCGAGCCAACCGGCTCGCTTGGGCTGCGGGCCCGGGAAGAAGCGGTTCGGCCGTTGTCTGTCGTGCGTAACTTTTTCGTCGCCCAGGGCTACCAGGAAGCGGTGACCTACAGCTTTGTTGATCCCAAGGTTCAACAGTTGGTGGATCCGGAACGTGAGGGGATTGCGTTGGCCAATCCCATCTCGTCGGATCTTTCGGTGATGCGCACGACGCTGTGGAGCGGCCTGCTTAAAACCGTGGGCTACAACCAGAACCGGCAGCAGCCCCGTATTCGCCTGTTTGAGACCGGTTTGCGATTCGTTCAGGATGCCGATGGCATCAGTCAGCAGCCGATGCTGGCAGGGGTGGTGGTTGGTAACCAGAATCCTGAAAACTGGGTAAACGGTCGCAGAACCACGGATTTCTTTGATGTAAAAGGGGAATTGGAAAGCCTGTTCCGACTGCTTGGCATCGAGGTTGATTTTATTGCCAGCCAGCACCCTGCGCTGCATCCGGGCCAGACGGCGGAACTGTTGAGGGATGGCGAGCATGTGGGCTGGCTGGGTGCACTGCATCCACAAGTTCAGAAAAATCTTGAACTTAATGGCACGATCCTGATGTTTGAGCTATTCTTGAATTCGATCGTTGCCGGTTATGTGCCTAATTTCAAAGATATTTCAAAATTCCCGGAAGTTCGCCGGGATTTGGCTATCATTATCGGGAGCGATGTGGCGTTCGCCCAGGTAGAACATGTGGCCCGTAAACATGCTGGCGAGCACCTCACGGCGTTGCGTGTGTTTGATGTCTATGAAGGTGAAAGCCTGGGTGAGGGTAACCGAAGCCTGGCTCTGAGCCTGTTCTGGCAGCATCCTGAACGCACGCTTAACGAGGACGAAGTGCATTCGCTCTTCAATGGGGTTATTGATGCCCTGAAAGAAGAGTTGGGGGCAACACTGAGGAGTTGACAGATGGCGGCTTTGACGAAAGCGGACATGGCAGAGCGCTTGTACGAGGAGTTGGGGCTTAACAAGCGGGAAGCCAAGGAAATGGTGGAAGCTTTCTTCGACGAAATCAGAGGCGCACTCAGCCACAACGAGCAGGTGAAGTTGTCGGGTTTCGGTAACTTCGATCTCAGGGACAAGAAGCAGCGACCGGGACGGAACCCGAAAACGGGTGAGGAAATTCCCATCAGTGCACGGCGCGTAGTTACGTTTCGACCAGGTCAGAAACTGAAGCAGAAAGTAGAAGCGTATGCTGGAACCCAGTCATAACAATGAGCTCCCGGTTATTCCGGGGAAGCGTTATTTCACCATTGGTGAAGTAGCCGAGCTATGTGCGGTCAAGGCGCATGTATTGCGCTATTGGGAGCAGGAATTCCCGCAGCTGTCGCCGGTCAAGCGCCGGGGCAATCGCCGTTACTATCAGCGCGCGGATGTGATCACCATCCGCCAGATCCGCAGCCTGCTGTACGATCAGGGCTACACCATTGGTGGTGCCAAACAGAAGCTCAGCAGCAGCGAAGTGAAGGATGATACCTCACAGTACAAGCAGTTGATCCGTCAGATGATCACCGAGCTTGAGGAAGTGCTGGATGTGCTGAACACGCCGGTGCGTTGAGACAGCAGTAAGCCTGTCTGCATTGAAGAACGACAAAAGGCCAGAGTGGCGCGAGCTGCTCTGGCCTTTGTGTTTCTGAAGCCTGCAGGCCTATTTTGTTTTGCAGGTCTTGATGCCGAGCAGGGAATAGGCAGGGCAGTTACCCACCAGTGCTGTGGCCAGCGGTACAATGCCAATCCAGCCCCAGGGTGTCTGGGGGCCAACAAAGACCAGGGCCAGCAGGACAACACCCACGATGGCACGAATAATACGATCAGCGGAACCCATGTTTACCGTCATCTTGGTCTCTCCTGTGTGATGTCGGATGATGGTTTGACTATAGGCCTGTTATTGGCCGGGTTCAGTGATAAAGTCACACAGGCAGACGACTTTCGATACAAGGCAATGCGGAATGGCCAGGCACAGTATTCTCGACACACTACACGACTCCCTGCGCAAAGATGCCCTGGAGGGTCTCCAGGCCATGCGTTTCCCTTCCGGGCAGGTGCTGTTCAGTGCCGGAGAACATTGCCGGGGGCTTCCCCTGGTGCTGGATGGCAGTATCAAGGTGCAGATGACCGGAGCATCTGGCCACAGCATCGTGCTCTACCGTATGGGCGCTGACGATATCTGCACATTGTCCATTGGCTGTCTGATGACGGGCCGTGGCTACCGGGCTGAGGCCATTGTTGAAGATGAGGCAGAAGCCGCCATTATCCCGCGCGGATTATTCGATCGGCTGATGGATCAGTCGGCAGAGTTCCGGCTGGGGATTATGGAGTCCTATGGCCGTCGTCTTGACGATCTGATGTTGTTGGTTGAAGAAGTAGCGTTTCACCGCATGGATGAGCGTCTGGAGGAGTGGCTTCAGGTCCGTGCGGCTGCTGGTCAGAGTGTACTGAATATTACCCATCAGGAGCTGGCCGTGGAGCTGGGAACGGCCAGGGAAGTGGTCAGCCGACTGCTTAAAGAGCTTGAACGCCGGGGCCAGGTTCGGTTGGCCCGCGGCCGGGTAGAACTCACCGGATTACGGAAAACCGCTTCACCGGCGTGATAAACTGTGCGTCAGGCGCGCAAGCTGCTCTGAAGACTTCTCGAGGTTAGCTTCTGCCCGGCCATAGGCTTCCGTCAGGGTGATGGGCGCGGGGGTGATCGAGAAAGCCGCTGTTAACCCAACGCTATGAAGCGGAGCCAGTTCAGCCCCTAATTTTCCACACAGGCCAATCACTGGTACACCGCAGGCCTGTGCCAGTCTGGACACGCCGGCCGGCGTTTTGCCAAAGGCGCTTTGAGCATCGATGGCACCTTCCGCGGTGATCACCAGATCCGCGTTGCGGATATGCTGCTCCAGTTTGACGGCCTCCATCACCAGCTCTATTCCTGGTTGGAGTCGGGCGCCCAGAATACCCTTGACCGTGCCACCGATACCCCCGGCCGCGCCACTGCCGGGAAAGCTGGCAATGTCCAGGCCCTGCGCCTTAACCAGACGGGAAAAATGCGCAAGATTGGCGTCCAGCTGACGAACGTCGTCTTCATTGGCGCCTTTCTGTGGCCCGAAAACCGCTGCCGCTCCCTCCGGGCCCAGCAACGGATTGGTGACATCACAGGCCACAATCAACTGGATGCCGTTGAGTCTGCGAATGGCAGGTTCAAGGTCCGCCGTGGCCAGTCGTGCCAGGCCCGCACCGCCGGGCCCGATTTCCTCGCCCTGGTTATCCAGCAGGCGCGCCCCCAGAGCCTGTAACATGCCAGCGCCGCCATCCGTTGTGGCGCTTCCTCCCAGGCCCATGATCAATGTTTTCGGCCGGTGTTTCAGGGCTGCCAGAATCAACTCTCCGGTACCACGGCTGGTTGCCCGGAGCGCATCACGGGCCCCGGCGGGTACACAATGCAAGCCACTGGCTTCAGCTACCTCGATCACGGCGGTTTCGTTGTTATTGGCCAGGCCAAAGCGGGCCTCGATATGCTCACCCAGCGGGCCCGTGACGGCCACCGTATGCAGTTGCCCGCCCAGAGCCTCTGTCAGGGCCATTGTGGTTCCTTCACCCCCATCGGCGAGGGGGATTTCTACAATCTCATCCTCCGGTGCAGCGTTGCGCCAACCACGGGCGATGGCAGAGGCAACCTGCTGCGCTGAGAGACATTCCTTGAAAGAGTCGGGGGCAACAACGATCCGCATCTTACTGTCCTCGGTCTTTAACGTTTTCCATCACGACAAAGGTGCTGGTCTGGAGTACGTGGGGCAGGCTTGAGATCTGTTCTCCCAGAACCTGGCGGTATTCAGCCATGTTGCGGGTACGTATTTTCAGAAGATAGTCGAAATTCGCCGCCATCATATGGCACTGCTCCACTGCGGAGATTTGCCGGACGGCCTCATTGAACGCCGCCAGTGCCTTGCTGCTGGTGTCATTCAGGGTGACCTGGGCGAACGCAACATGAGAGAGCCCCAGCTTGGTCTGATTCACCATGGCGCTGTAGCCGGTAATGTATCCCTGATCTTCCAGCCGTTTCATTCGTACCTGACAGGGAGTCTTTGATAAACCGACCCGGGAAGCAAGGTCTGTCACGGTAATACGGCCGTTCTTTTGCAGTTCCCGGATGATGGAAAGATCGATTCTGTCGAGATCTGCCATGACTGCTATCCTTTGAGATAGTGGATGAATTTTTTTAAAAGGCCGAAACGTCCAATATTAGCGAAAGTGCAGGCTTATAGGTAATTTTTCAGGTACCAAAAAAGGAAAATAATAATCTATTGTGATGCTGAACAGGCTAATTGCATGTACCTGCTTCGCTAAAATGCGGTCAGTATTCAAACAATCAGGAGGGTACACCATGAGTCTTCAGCAATCTGTGGCACCGGAGCTCAACGACATTCGCCAGGCGATCCGTGCAAACTACCTGGCAGATGAACATGAAGTGATTCACCGGCTGATTGCTGAGGCCCAGTTGTCGGATGAAACCCGAAAGGCTATTTCGGCCCGGGCGGCAGAGCTGGTGCGTGATGTCCGCAACAGCGCACGCCCGACCATCATGGAAAAGTTTCTCGCCGAATATGGGCTGACCACCAAAGAAGGTGTGGCTCTTATGTGCCTGGCGGAGGCTTTGCTGCGGGTACCCGACAATCTCACCATCCAGGACCTGATCGAAGACAAGATCACCTCGGGCAACTGGGGTGCTCACGTGGGCAAAGCCAAATCCGGAATGATCAACTCGGCCACCCTGGCCCTGCTGATGACCAGCAACCTGCTGAAGGATTCCGAGCGCCAGAGTGTGGGTGATACCTTGCGTAAGCTGGTAAAGCGCCTGGGCGAACCGGTTGTGCGAACCGTGGCGGGCCAGGCCATGAAGGAAATGGGGCGCCAGTTTGTACTGGGTCGTACCATTGAAGAGGCACAGGACCGCGGCAAGTCCCAGGAAGAGCGGGGCTATACCTATTCCTATGACATGCTGGGCGAAGCGGCGCGCACCGATGCCGATGCTCAGCGTTATTACCAGGCGTACTCTGATGCCATTGACAGCATCAGCAAGCGCTGCAAAGGCGATGTAAGAACGAATCCGGGTATCTCGGTGAAGCTGTCGGCGCTGCTGGCACGCTATGAGTACGGGCATAAAGAGCGGGTGATGAATGAGCTCATGCCCCGGGCACTTAAGCTCGCCAAAAAGGCGGCAGCGGCCAACATGGGCTTCAATATTGATGCCGAAGAGCAGGATCGTCTGGATCTTTCCCTGGATGTGATTGAGGCCATCCTGTCCGACCCGGAACTGAAAGACTGGCAAGGTTTTGGTGTTGTGGTCCAGGCGTTCGGCAAGCGTGCCTCGCAGACCCTGGACTGGCTCTATGCGCTTTCTGAAAAACTGGATCGCCGCATCATGGTGCGGCTGGTTAAAGGTGCTTACTGGGATGCCGAGATCAAGCGTGCCCAGGTGATGGGCCTGTCAGACTTTCCGGTCTTCACCCGCAAGGCCTGCAGCGACGTCGCTTACCTGGCCGGTGCTCGCAAGCTTCTGGGCATGACCGACCGTATCTACCCGCAGTTCGCCACCCACAACGCCCATTCGGTGTCAGCGGTGCTGGAACTGGCCAAGGATCTGAGTCGGGATAAATTCGAGTTCCAGCGCCTGCATGGTATGGGGGAATCCCTGCACGATCAGGTTCTGGAGGACAGTGGTGTGCCTTGCCGGATCTACGCGCCGGTGGGTGCTCACAAAGACCTGCTGGCTTACCTGGTTCGCCGGTTGCTGGAGAACGGTGCCAACAGTTCCTTTGTTAACCAGATTGTGGATACCAGCATCACCCCGGAAGAAATCGCCAAAGACCCTATTGATGTGGTGGTGGGCCTTGGCCATAACCTGTCCAGCAAAGCGATTGTGCATCCGTCGAAAATCTTTGGTGAGCAGCGTCGAAACTCCAAAGGATGGGATATTACGGATCCAGTGACGGTGGCTGAGATTGATGAAGGTCGTAACCGTTACAAGAGCCATCAGTGGAAAGGTGGCCCGATACTGGCCGTGGATTCTGTCAGTGACGAAGTGGTTGAGGTGCGGAATCCTGCAAACCCGGACGACCTGGTCGGTCACATCACCTATACCTCAGAGGCGGATATTTCGTCAGCTCTGGACGCCGCTCAGGAGGGCTTCAAACAGTGGTCTTCGGTACCGGCGGAAGAGCGTGCGGCCATGATTCGCAGGGTCGGCGACCTGTACGAAGAGAGCGTGCACGAGCTGTTTGCGCTAACCACCCGAGAAGCAGGCAAATCCCTGTTGGATGCCGTGGCCGAGATTCGTGAGGCCGTGGATTTTGCCATGTTCTATGCCAATGAAGGCATCCGTTACAAGAATGACGGCGAGGCCCGTGGTGTAATGTGTTGTATCTCGCCCTGGAACTTCCCGCTGGCGATCTTTACTGGCCAGATTCTGGCGAACCTGGCGGCCGGTAACGCGGTGGTGGCCAAGCCGGCAGAACAAACCTCGCTGCTGGCCTTCCGGGCCGTGGAGCTGATGCATCAGGCCGGCATACCCAGGGCTGCGATCCAGCTATTGCCTGGTACCGGCGCCACCGTGGGTTCTGGCCTGACGTCCGATGCCCGGGTGACCGGCGTGTGTTTCACGGGTTCAACCGCCACGGCGCAGCGGATCAACAAGGCCATGACCGAACACATGGAGCCGGATGCACCGCTGGTGGCAGAAACCGGTGGCCTGAACGCCATGATCGTGGATTCCACCGCGTTGCCGGAGCAGGTGGTGCGTGATGTGCTGGCATCCTCCTTCCAGAGCGCCGGTCAGCGCTGTTCTGCACTTCGCATGCTGTATGTACAGAAGGACATTGCCGATAATCTGCTGGAAATGCTCTACGGTGCGATGGAGGAACTGGGCATTGGTGATCCGTGGCAGTTGTCGACCGATGTGGGCCCGGTGATCGACGAAAATGCCCGCAAGAAGATTACCGACCATTGCCAGAAATTCGAGCAGCAGGGCAAGCTGCTCAAAAAACTGAACGTACCGGAGAAGGGCCTGTTCGTGTCGCCGGCAGTGCTTCAGGTGAGCGGAATTGAAGAGCTGAAAGAGGAAATCTTCGGCCCGGTGCTGCATGTGGCCACGTTTGAAGCCAAGGACATCGACAAGGTGATTGACGCCGTCAATGCCAAGGGATACGGCCTGACTTTCGGTATTCATAGCCGCGTTGACCGCCGGATCGAGCACATTGCCAGTCGTATCAAGGTGGGTAACACCTACGTGAACCGTAACCAGATCGGCGCCATCGTCGGTTCCCAGCCATTCGGTGGCGAGGGACTGTCGGGTACCGGGCCGAAAGCCGGTGGCCCGCAGTACGTGCGCCGCTTCCTGCGCGGTGAGGTGGTTGAAAAGCCCGCTCAGTCCAGTGACAAGGTGCTCAGTACCGACAAGGCTCAGAAGTTGATCGACAAGCTGGCCAAAGTAGCGGTACCGGAGGCGGAAGGTCGTCAGGCGTTGCTGGATCCCTTCTTCGGCAAGGTGCCGGCGCCTCTGGACGAAGGCTACGAGGAGATGCCGGGGCCGACGGGCGAGCAGAACCATCTGTCCTGCCATGGTCGCGGTCTGGTGCTGTGCCTTGGCCCAGACGCCGAATCTGCCGTTGAGCAGGCCGGCACCGCCCTGTCGCAGGGTAACAAGGTGGTGGTGATTGCACCGGGCGCCGAGAAAGCACTGGCCGATGCCATCAAGGCGGGCCTTCCGGTTGTTGCCAGCGATGGCATGCTTGATCCGGACGCTCTGAGCCATCTGACCGGCTTTGAAGCGGTGGTGAGCGTAGCCGAGAAGCCGCTGCTCAAGCAGTACCGCATGGCGCTGAGTAAGCGTGAGGGCGCGCTGCTGCCGGTGATCACCGAACACAAGCTGGATCAGCGCTACGTGATTGAGCGGCATCTGTGTATCGACACCACAGCGGCCGGCGGTAACGCCAGCCTGATTGCGTCGGCTGAATAAAGCCGGTTTAGGCCGGGGGAGCGCTTCCCCCGGCTTGTCCTTTCCTCGCGTTTCTGTTGCGAGCCATTCGCGTTACCATAGCCCGCTTTAGCTACATCATTCGAATCGGGCATCCACTTGCAAAGCAACCATTCCAGCCACCGCGACTCTTCCGGGCGAGCCTCTGAGGCCTCGCAAAATTTCTTCGCGGTCTGTCTGTCACTGACGCTGTGTTTTGTCGTCTATTCAATGCTGATTGTGGCAGTGCCTGTGTATGGACTTCAGCTTGGCGCGTCTCCGCTCGTTCTGGGTGCAGTGTTAAGCGCCCAGTATCTGCTACCGCTGGTCCTGGCCATTCCCCTGGGAGGCATCGTGAGCCGGTTTGGTGGCAGGGCCACGCTGCTGGCCGGGGCGGGCATTATGGTGGCAGGCTTGTTGTCGATGCATGCGTGGTATGGCTATGCGGGCCTCGTGACTGGTCAGTTGCTGGTGGGGCTGGCTCACCTCCAGATGGTTCTGGCCGCCCAAACCATCATTTCCAACCTGGGCACCGGGCCGAGGCTGGAGCAGTACTTTGGCTGGTATGCCACCTGGCTGTCGGGCGGGCAGGTTATCGGCCCGCTGTTGGCCGGTGTTGTGCTGAAGTCTTCTGGTACCCAGTACGTGTTCCTTGTGATGGCTCTGTTTGCGCTGGCCTCGGGCGTTGTAATACTCCGCCTGACCGGGCAGGCGAGGGAACGTATTCACGTTACCCGAAAGCAGGCGGGCTTCCGGGCGCAATGGCAGCTTGTCGGCAGTAACCGCGGGGTGCAGTTGTCGATTCTGGTCACGGTATTGGGGATGTTCGCGCTCGGGGTCTACGGCAGCTACCTGCCGGTGTATCTGGAGAGCCTGGCCATCAGCCCGTTGATTATTGGAGTTCTGGTCAGTCTTCGAGCCGGCGTTTCCATGCTGGTTCGGCCGTTTATGGCGCGCATTATTGCGCTCGCCGGGGGCCGCGTGCCGACAGTGTTGCTCTCGCTCGGTACCCTTGCCACTGGCCTGGCTTTTCTGGGGGCGTCTGAACAGTTGCTGCTGATGGCTGCCCTGGCCATGTTGGTCGGTATCGGTTCCGGCCTTACCCAGCCTTTATCCATGGTGATCCTGGCGGAATCTGTGGAACGTGAGCGGCGCGCAGGGGCATTGGGTATGCGTTTGATGGCAAACCGGGCGGTGCACTTTCTGGCGCCCCTGTTCTTTGGCCTGCTACTTGAACTGAGCGGCTTTACACTGGCTTTCGCCGCTTCAGGTATACTGATTGGCTTCGCGCTTATTATGGCGCACCGACTGTTCAGCTCCGGGAATCTGTAACCATGTCTGGCACGGCCTCCGGCACCTACGATCGACTGATCAACCCTGTACTTGTCGCAGGCTGTATTATTATTCTGGTTGGTTTTTCCGTGCGGGCCTCGTTTGGTCTGTTTCAACTGCCGATTGCCCTGGAATTTGCCTGGCCAAGGGAGTCGTTTTCTTTGGCCATCGCCATTCAGAACCTGTTCTGGGGAATCGGGCAACCCATCTTTGGTGCCTTTGCTGAACGCTACGGTGATCGCAAAGCTATCCTGGTGGGCGGTATCTGTTACGTGGTCGGGCTGGTTGCCTCGGCATTCGCCATTACCCCGGGCCAGCACCAGCTTCTGGAAATGCTGGTTGGGTTCGGGATTGCCGGAACCGGATTCGGGGTCATTCTCGCTGTCGTAGGGCGCTCTGCCCCGGAAAAGCATCGCTCCATGGCGCTGGGCATTGCAACCGCTGCCGGTTCTGCAGGGCAGATCATTGGCCCGCCCGTCGCGCAGGCGCTGCTGAGCCAGATGCCCTGGCAAAGCGTGTTCATGGTGCTGGCCGGTTTCATTACGGTGTCGATGCTTGCCCTTCTGTTTATGCGGGCACCCAAGGCGGCGCCCTCGGTATCGACCGATGAACAGATGGGGGTGGTGCTGAAGCGAGCGGTGAAAGACCCGTCGTTCCTGTTCATTTTTATTGGCTTTTTCTCTTGCGGGTATCAGTTGGCTTTCATCACCGCGCATTTTCCGGCGTTTATAACCGAAATGTGTGGGCCAATTACGCCAGACAGCCTGATCTACGTGCTGGGGGTAACGTCAGCGTCCGGGCTCGGCGCCATCTCAATTGCTCTGATCGGTCTGTTCAATATCGGTGGCACACTGATGGCCGGCTGGTTGGGTAACCGTTACTCGCGCAAGTACCTTCTGGCGACGATTTACCTGTTACGAACAATCGTCTCTGCCGCCTTTATCATGGCGCCCATTACTCCTGAAAGCGTGGTGCTCTTCTCGGTGGCAATGGGTTCGTTGTGGTTGGCGACGGTGCCGCTGACTTCCGGCCTGGTTGCGCACATATACGGCTTGAAGTACATGGGCACGCTCTATGGCCTGGTATTCTTTTCGCACCAGCTTGGCGGCTTTCTTGGTGTCTGGCTGGGTGGGGCCCTGTACGACCTCTACCACAACTACACGCTGGTGTGGTGGATTGGTGTGGGCGTTGGCGCGTTGTCGGCACTGATTCACCTGCCGATTCGGGAATACCCCTGGGAGAAGCGTGGGCAGGCGGTTGCTGCCTGATAGAACGACAAAGCCCGGACCTTTCGGCCCGGGCTTTGTGTAGGGAATTCTGGTCGGGACGGTAGGATTTGAACCTACGACCCCTTGCACCCCATGCAGGTAAAATACCCTCCAAAGCAGTCCAGTCTCATATAAGCGAATTGCCTTAGGCTATGTTTTTATTGCTTTTTTAGTTTTGAGCTTTCCAATGTAATCCTATACCATCCAGTTTAAACGATCGAGAAACGGTGACCAAACGGTGACGAGAATTCAGCTGAAACGGAATACCTGTTGATGGCTACCATCACAGACAAGCAAATGAACGCCAAGCCAGGAAAATCAGTCTGGCTGACTGAAGATGCACCGCGCGGGTGTGGACGCTTCATGGCCCGTATTTTGAAAAGTGGTGAAAAGCTATTTTACTTCAGGTACACGAGTTCGAATGGTGATCGCGTTTTTCTTCCAATCGGCAATTACGATCAGTCTGGCAAAGACGGACTGACTCTGCGGGAGGCCCGAGCCAAAGCAGGTGAATACTCCAGGCTCTATCAGGGTGGAACCAAGGATGTGAAGGAACACTTGGAAGCAGAGGAAGCAGTGCGAAAAGCAAGGCGCGAAGCGGAAATGGCAAGGTTAGCCGCAGAAAGAGAGTCAATTGAAGCCGAGAGAGCACGTCAGGCAGCGCGGAAGACCGTTGTGGAAGTATTTGAGCATTGGGCCGTCATTGATCTTAAAAACCGCAAGGATGGCGGCAGAGAGATTCGAAGGGCTTTTGAGAAAGACGTGTTACCCGCCATCGGCAGCTTGGCTGTTGCGGATGTTCGAAAATCCCATGTTATTGAGATCGTCGATAAGCAATTAGGGCGCGGTGTGACTCGGATGGCTAAACTGACTTTTAGCCTCATGCGTCAAATGTTCCGATTTGCTGTAGATCGTGACTTCATAGAAAACGACCCGACGGCAAGCATAAGGAAAACCAAGATCGGTGGTAAGGATACAGAGCGAGATCGAGTTTTATCAGACGATGAAATTAAATCATTAGTGAAACAGTTAGCGAACTCGAAGCTTTTGGTTTCAAGCCAGATAGCGATCTGGATTGCGCTGTCTACTTGCTGCCGTATTGGAGAGTTAATCAATGCAAGATGGGCACATGTAGATTTAGAGGGTGGCACCTGGGTAATACCGGAGGAGAACAGCAAAAATGGCAAATCTTTGACAGTATTTCTGTCACCCTTTGCCGTTAGGCAGTTTCGATCTCTGAAACAATTGCATTCTGAAAGTGATTGGTGCTACCCCAACAGGGCGGCAACCGGCCCGGTATGCTCAAAGACCATTACAAAACAAATTACTGACCGTCAGAAGCCCAAGGAAGGCAAGGTGTTGAAAGGAAGAAGTTCTTCGCCGCAAGCTTTATCTTTAGATGGAGGACGTTGGACACCGCATGACCTGCGAAGAACGGGTGTCACGATAATGGTACGATCTGGGGTTTTACCAGAGGTCGCTGAGCGCTGCCTAAACCATACGGAAGAGAATAGGATGCAGCGAATTTATCAACGCCATGACTATGCCCGCGAAATGAAGAGTGCTTGGGAGATACTCGGTACTCATTTGGAAGAGCTTGTTTCGTGACCTCCCACGCAGATCTCTTGCATCTTGTCACACTCGCTGAGGACATCGGTTGCAATCCGATGGAGCTCCTGGGGGAACTAATGACTGGCCCCGAGTCGATCTATGCCAGGTTCCCAAAAGGGTTAGATTTGCTCGTTATTGGCGGCAGAAAACTATCACCAAGAGGGAGCTTGTCTCAACTAAAGCAAGGAACGAAATCGGTCTCAGCGCACTTGGTTCTGAATAAGCCGGATTTTATCGAAATTGACAAAACAGAGATTGCTCAATTTGTATGGCAGAGATCCGTACAGATTGAGAGAAGCAATGCTATTTGTTATTTAAAAGCTGGAAAAAGCCTTGAACGATTAACTCCAGCTGAATATTGTCTAAAATTTACAGATGAGACAGAGTTGAAAATGGGGGTCGCCGAGGACTTTGTTATTGTAAGGATAAAAGATAGCGGGAAATCAGAAATATTCGGTTTCGAATATGATCACAGCAGCTTCAACGTACTTGTTTACGATATCTATGCTCCCGGCCTTTTAATGAACTCGATTTCCCATATTTTGAAGTGTGGAGAGCGAAGTGTAGGAAATGCTGGAATGACGCGTCCAGAATGGATGTCAGAGGTACTTTGGTTGTTGAACAGAGTTTGGTACGGCATCTTGCATCAAGAGAAAAATAGAATCACTTCCAGCCAAGTATCTTTAAAGGACAAAAGAGAGAGGGCAGAACATGCTCTTAAACTATATTTGCGCAACGAAGTTTCGGAAAATCTCATGAGCGTGATGCTCCAGGTTATTTTCAGTAAAAAAAGCACTACTGATAAGCTAACCGAAGCAGCCAAAAATTTTTCATTTGAGGTTTTTCCGAACCAACCTCAATTTTTGAAAATTATAAATGGATTGGCAGAAAGATACTCTACCAATGGCATAAAAGGAATTGCTGAGAGCCCAAATTGGGAGGCGGCTAGATTAGATGTCTCCAAAAGATACGGTCTTGGAAAACGTTTCACTGAACACTTAGACCATATTATTGTCCGGGATTAATTAAATACTAGCTATTTCTCATGTGTCTAGGTCTACCGCGCTTAGACTTTCGTTGGACTTGGCCCTTGAATAGGACCCTGCCGTACTCTGATGGAAGTTGTATTATACAGTCCGACTTCGAAAGATAAGAGCTAATAACGCCTTTTAAGGTTTTAAGTGCAGATTCATTACTGTGGTTGACCTGGCCAATTCCCAGCTCCGGATATTCGTGTTTTCTGATTTGACAGTTGTGAACTCTCCCTTGACCGAGTGTGATATTATTTGCCCAATGCTCTCCAATGATTTTTGCTAAGCTGATATCGTGACTATGACTGGATCCATCCAGGAAAATGAGGACATGAAGATGGTAGCCTTTTTTTAGCCCGAACTCTAATCTCGCGATACTGGTAATATAGTTCAATCCAAGAACTTCAGATCGGAGGTCGGTTCTCATTTTCCTCCAGTCATTCTTGATTTTTTTTAGATCAGATTCTTTGAAACCTTTTATTCCAAGGCTTGGGTTGTATGATAGATCGACTCTCAAAACTAAAGCGCGAGCGAAGTTTTCGAAAACAAGGTCAATCGTATTGTTGATACTTTTTTTTCTCTTTTTCCGAGTATTTTCAAATCGACGCATGAGTAATTTATAATTATCAGAGCTAAGTCTTTTTTTTATCCGATCGAAGCAAAGGTTCAGTACTCTAACTTTGTCAGTTGAGGGAAGGTCATTGAACGATCTGTTGCATTCTTTAATTTGATTGCTACATTCATTGACAATCTCTATTGCAGGATGGAACTTGTGTTTAGGGAATAATTGGTAAGCTTTTGGGACATCCTCAACCAATGCATGGAACAATCGAATTCCTGTAGGATTCATGTTTATCTTTTCATTGCCCTGGTTGTCGATTGATATACTGTATGGATAAATTTTTATTGAGCTAATCGTGTTAACAAGAGATAGGACTGACTTCATTTCTGTTAAGCAGCTTTCCCTATCGTCGTCTCTAATAGGATTCATCTCTTGAGCTGTATCTGTTTCTACGGTTTCCATCTCTTCATTGAGCCTTCTTCTGATATTATGCTTCACTGTTAGCTACGCTCTATTAAAATAAGATCCAAAATTATTTTGAGTGTGGTAGAAGAAATGCGCGCTTTTCCCTCGTAAAAAAAGCCATAATTTAAATTTCAGTTAGTAAAGTCAATCGTAATATCTCGGCTTAATTTCGATTTCGTTATATAGTCGTACATTGTCTTCTGGGCTCATTGGTAAGGTGTCGATTACTGTAACGGTCTTACCATTCGGTCTCTGATAAATTATTTCAGATACAATTTTATTTGCAGTTAAAATTTCAATGGCCTCTCGCAACGCATTGCGTTTTCGGAGTCCAGTGGGTCCATATTGAAGAATTCGACTTGTCCTTAAGAATCTGAATCCGAAGGCAATAATTTGATGGTGAATCCATTTATGAAGATCTGCCGCGTCTAACTGACTTTTAGGTTTGGGCACGAAATGGTTTAAGAACTGAAACGAGTGCCAAAAAACAATTTGCTTTGCTAAATTAACTGTTTGGTGGCTTATTTTTCCTTCAAAGCCCTCAAAATAGTGAATTACTGCTGCAACTCTCGCTATATTTTCAGGCAATTTTGCCGCATGGTCTTTTGCAAACTCATATAAGCCTCCCGGTAAAGAATGCTGAACCAAAGAATTTCTGGTTCCTAATATTGAAAACCTGGCTTCATCGACGAATTTAATTAAAAATCTCTCATGCTCTTTTTTCTGTAATTTAAGAATTTCAAACATTGACCCAAGTAATTCGGTCACTCTTTCATAGAATGGTTCATAGCTTGACGTATCGGGTTTTTCGCCATTAGAAAAATTTCTCATGACTTGGTCGTAATTTGCGTTTAATGCGCGGGCCTGGTAACCAGAATGACGTGCTAGCTGATGATTGCTTTCAAAATGCTTTTGGTGAACCTCGCTTTGAATTAGTATAAGGCTTGTAAGCCTAGAATCGTAAATGGTCTGGTTACCAGTTGTCGCCGTGTCACGAGATATTTGTTCGCCTCCCCAGCCTGCATTTTGAAGTGGGAAATCGCATAGAGCACCACTGCCTAGCGCATTACCACCCTCACTGCTCAGTTGGAAGACAGATAAGGGGTTGTTGTACAGTGCCTGTCTTAATCCCAGGCTGGTACTCGCTTCAATTATTATTTGCGGACGGGGTGGCGGTGTTGGCTCTTCTTTAGCTAATTCCAACATTTGCTGTTCTAATTCGGCTGTGTCTTCTCCTGCTCCGGCAAGCTTCCGAATGTTCTTTTTAAACTCCTGCTTTTTCGATTTGTGTATTTCCAGCTTGCATTTATATGCGACCTCAAGGTGCCTAAACTCGCTTTCGGCTTTCCTCTGTGCTGCTTTAATTGGTTTAGTGATTTGGTTTTCCACAGTGGTCTTACCCGACCCGGATGGGCCAATTCCATAAATTGACAGTGATAGCGGTGTTTTTGTCTCTGGAAATAGTTCAACATTTGCGTGTCCCTGAACGGATGCTGCCATGACCGCCAATGCAGTATCTGCGATTAACTCTATCTGTGCACCAGTGTTTCGCTGAACCGCATAAACAAGCTCGCTAAATTTGGGTGCATGAGATAGATTTGGGAATTGAAGATTTAAAGGCGGTATTTCCTCATAAAGAGGGTTTTGAACAGGAGCCGGGCAGTTCTGCTTGTAAGCGGAAAAAGGAGTAGGCACGGTAATTTCTCACATCCGAGACTTTTTAATTTGGCTTTTGAGCCACTCGTTAATTTCAGCTTCGATCCACGCCACTGCGCCGCCTCCCAGTTTGATTTGTTTAGGAAACTCCGGGTCGTAGTACTGAGAGGCCGGATTTAGTTTGTTGTAGATTGTGGATGATGATACGCCGAGCCGTTTTTCTAGCGATTTTAAGCGGATCATTTGTAACTCACCGTCGAGTGCTGTCATTGGATGTTTCTCCTTCGCGTTCGTTCTTTCATAACGCTATTCCAACGCGTCAGTCATTTACACCATATCTTGCTCCCATTTACTCCCACTAATATCCTGAGGTGAGGATATATTTCTGAATACGGGCTTTATCTGAACCTGCTAACACTGCTAACCGTTAGCAAAATTAGCAATGTTAGGACTTCTACTCGAAAAAAGTTTTAAACCTATATCACCCCTGTGAACCGGGGCACTGACAGTGCCTTCCCTCCCAATTCACAGAGGTAATTTCCAATGTCTGAACAATGCCCCAACTGCCTGTCCAGGCGGATTGGAAAAAGCAACTACGGCAAGAAGACGGCTGGTGTGGTCGGTGCGTCTGCGGGTACTTACGGCGGCTATGCGGCTGCCACCGCCGGTGCTCAAGCAGGCGCTGCCTTAGGAGTCGTTGCTGGTCCCGTTGGTGTGACCTTGGGTGGTATCGGCGGTGCCGTCATTGGCGCGCTGTTGGGCGGTGCAACGGGCGCTTCCGCTGGCGTAATTCTCGGCGATGTTCTGGATGAACGGGTGCTCGACAACTACCGCTGCCTCGACTGCAGCTACTCCTTCAGCGATGACCCTGGCTCCCCCGAGAGATAACTCCACGTCCCAAAGGCGCTGCCAGTCTCCCTCGGGTGAAAAGATAACTCCCACCGGAAAGACGTTAATTTTCTTAATAAATTTCACAGGAGAACAACCATGGCTCATCTCATCGAACAAATGGCCTACGTGGGCCAAACCCCATGGCATGGCCTTGGGAATGAACTAACCACAAATCAGCCTCTGGAAGTCTGGGCAAAGCAAGCCGGTCTGGACTGGCAGATCCAGGAAAGCCCCGTCCGCTATGTCACCAATTCCAGTGGCAGCCTGGGTGAAATCCTGTCCTACCCGGATTCCAAAGTGCTTTACCGCTCGGATACCAAGGCTCCGCTGTCGGTCGTCGGTAACCGCTTCAAAGTGGTCCAGCCCGAGGAAATCCTGGAGTTCTATCGGGACCTGACCGAGGTATCCGGTTTTGAGCTGGAAACTGCCGGTGTTCTAAAAGGCGGTCGCAAGATGTGGGCACTCGCCCGTACCGGTCAAACTGGCGTGCTCAAGGGCAACGACCAGACCAATGCTTACGTGCTGCTGGCCACCGCCTGTGACGGCACCATGGCAACCACCGCTCAGTTCACCAGTATCCGCGTGGTGTGCAACAACACCCTCGCGGTTGCCCTGGAAGGCTCCACCGCCAATGCCGTGAAGGTGAAGCACAATACGGCGTTCGATGCGGACCTGGTGAAGAAACAACTGGGCATATCCGTTTCGGCCTGGGATGACTTCATGTACCGCCTGAAAACCCTGAGCGAACGGAAGGTGAAAACTACCGAGGCCAGGAACTACTTTCTCAAGGTGTTCACTGACGATTCCGGTACCGGCATTGGCAAAACCAACGAGCGCTCCATGGCGAAGGCTCTGGGCCTGTATGAAGGCGAGGGCATGGGTGCCAACCTGGCATCCTCAGAAGGCACGGCCTATGGACTACTGAATGCCGTCACTGAGTTCATCGATCACGAGCTGCGCGCCAAAACCGTTGACCATCGGTTGGATTCTGCCTGGTTCGGAACCGGTGCTGCCATGAAGAACCGTGCATTAGAGCAGGCCATGTCACTTGTGGTTTGAGCCAATCCCACAAATTTCAAAACCGCCATAAAGCCCACCGGAGCCTGATGCTCTGGTGGGCTTTTTTATGTCTGGAGGAAAACATCATGGGCATGAGTGCAAACGCAAATCAGAAGCCACGAGCGGCATTGCGCCTGGTCTCTACCAAGGGCCTGAGCCGGGATGAATGGCTGAGGGTCCGCAAGCAGGGCATTGGCAGTAGCGATGCCGCTGCATCGGTCGGCATGAACCCTTACCAGTCCCAACTGGAGCTCTGGATGGTCAAGACCGGCAGAGATGCTGGCTTACCAAAACCGGATTCAGACGACCCCGCTTCACCGGTTTACTGGGGCCATATCCTGGAACCGATAGTGGCGGAGCAGTACAGCCAACAAACGGGGAGGAAGGTGCGCCGGGTGAATGCGGTATTGCAGCACCCAGATCCGGAGAAACACTGGATGTTGGCCAACCTGGATTATTCCGTGGCGGCTGATGACGATGTGCAGATCCTGGAGTGCAAAACGGCAGGGGAGTTCGGGTCGCGTCTATGGAAAGAGGGCGTGCCGGACTACATTCAGTGCCAGGTGCAGCACCAGTTGGCTGTCACAGGCAAACAGGCGGCGGACGTGTGCGTTCTTCTGTGTGGCCAAGAGTTGAAGATCTACCGCGTTGAAAGGAATGAGGAGCTCATCGAAGCGCTGTATGTGCTGGAGCGCCAGTTCTGGGATTTCGTGGAAACGGACACTCCGCCACCGGTCGATGGAACTGACTCCGCAGAACGTGCCCTCCGCCATCTGTACCCAGTAGACAGAGGCGAGATCCTGGACTTCAGCCAAAGCAAGGAGCTGACCGATGCCTTCAACGAGCTGCTGGCCATCCGCTCGGAAATGGAAAGCCTTAAATCCACTGAATCCCACCTGAAGCAGCGAATCGAGAGCCAGATGGGCGAAGCCTCAAAGGCAACCTTCCCAAGTGGCAGCGTCAGCTGGAAGAGGAGCAAGGATTCCGTTGGGCTTAACGTGAAACAGCTGTTGAAGGATCAGCCAGAACTGCTGGAGCAATACCCACTGACGAAGCCAGGAAGCCGTCGATTCCTCATCCAAGCATAAACCCCCATTGGCCACTTGGGCGTGACGAGCGCCCCGTGGCCCTTTTTATTAGGAGAACGATCATGATTAAAGGTTTAGCCATTACGCCTCCGGTTTTGGGGCGTATCAGCATCGGCAGGGTCGTTGAAAAGAACGGTATCCGGCTACCGCAGAAAGACGATCAATTCACTATCACCTCCCAGATCCAGGAAAAGGATGGCTGGGTGCTTCACCCTATGGACGAGGAACTGAGAAAGGATGCCCCAAACAGCAAATTGCGGATCATCCCAGTGCGCATGCTGTTCAACGACGCGGATCTCAATCTGCGGGCTGAGTACACCATGTTCGACCGTAAAAGCGGGCGCCCAATGTGTGTAGGTAATGGCGACACCTGTAAGCGCCTGACGCAGTCAGGAGTGCAGTCTTTGCCATGCCCTGGACCAACGTTGTGTGAGTTCGGCAAAGGAGGACTATGCAAGCCCTACGGCCGTCTGAACGTGAAGGTGGGCGACGACGATGATCTCGGCACTTTTATCTTTCGGACGACTGGCTACAACAGCATCCGGACACTTGCAGCCAGGCTGAGCTACTATCAGGCGGTCTCTGGTGGTCTATTGGCGTACATGCGATTGGAATTGAAGCTGCGAGGTAAAAGCACGACGCAGAGCCATCGGACGCCGATCTACTATGTGGATCTAGTGGTCAAAGAAGGGTTGTCACTGCAGGAGGCGGTAGTCGAGGCAAGGGAAAAGGCAAGGCAGTTAAAGGATGAAGGGGTTGACCAAGCAGCACTGGATGCGGCTGCGGCGAAGGGATTCGGCAATGCGCTATTTGAATATGATGAGGATGAGATGAGTCAGGTGGTTGAGGAGTTCTATCCTGCCCTTGCAGGCGAGGAACTAATGGACAATTCCTCAGTTGTCTCTAAGCTGAGGAAAGGCATCGACTCGACAAGGTCAGCTTCTGGCTAGATTTTGACAGGTGGCCCGAGTGGGGCCACCTGTCTTAAACCGAGGTTGTCTATTTTTTATTCAGGCAGCACCGAATCACGGTTTTCCCCAGTCTCAAGAAACCGGTACCCTACACCTGGCTCTGTCTGAATATACTTTTGTTCCGTCGGATCGTCGCCAAGCTTCTGTCTCAACCGTCCGATCAGAATGCGCAGGTAGTGGGTATCCGTTGTATGCGTCGGTCCCCAGATATCCTTGAGTAGTTGAGACTGTGTGACGATCTTTCCAGAGGCGAGCAGCAACACCTTTAACACGGCAAATTCTTTGGGGGTCAGCCTCACCGGCTCACCATTTACTGAGACTTTGCGCATCGAAAGGTCTATCTTCAGTGTGCCGTTATCGAATAAGGCAGAGGTTTCTGAGGCTCCCGATTCATTTCCTTTCTGATGGATTCGCAACTGAGTCCGAACCCGTGCGAGCAGTTCGTCCACGCCAAAAGGTTTGGTGACGTAATCGTTGGCACCCAGATCCAGCGCCTTCACTTTTTCAAGCTCCCGATCGCGAACGGAGAGAATGATCACCGGAGCCGTTGACCACTCCCGCAAACCTGCCAGCACGTCCGAGCCATCCATGTCCGGTAGCCCAAGGTCCAGGATCACCAGGTCAGGCGAGTGCCGTGCGCACAACCCCAGCCCGGCTTCGCCGTTTTCGGCTTCGAGTAGCTCGTAACCCTCGGTTTTCAGGCTGATACGCAGGAAATGCCGAATCTGGGCCTCGTCATCAATCACAAGAATGCAGGGTTTTTCCCGGTTTGGCGCTGGCGTGCTCATTCAGTGGCTTCCCGATTCGATTCTGACTCGGGGGATTCTATCAGAGGCAGGGCTATCTCGATGGTAGCGCCGTGCCCATTGGGCCCGGCCAGCGCCTGAATCCGACCACCGTGGGCCGCCACCATGCCGTGACAGATGGCCAGGCCAAGCCCACTGCCGTGCGGCCCTCGATCCCCTTCGCCGCCGGTGAAGAACATGTCGAACACCTGGTCTCGCTGCCCCTCCGGGATGCCCGGCCCTTCATCGGAAATGGCAACGATCAGTTCATCGCCCTTCCGATGAGCCTGGATGGACAGGGTGGAGTTGTCGGGGGCGAACTTGGCGGCGTTCTCGATAACATTCACCAGGGCCTGTTCAATCAGCGCCGGGTGGACAAAAAGCAGCGGCAGGTCTTCCTGCACCTCACGCTCAACCCGGACATTCGACATCAGGTTTCGGGTGCGTCTGAGCGCCGACGACAGAATGTCGGTGAAGGCAATCCAGTCCCTCTCGATCTTCAGTGTTCCGTGCCCCAGCTTGGTCATATCCAGAAGGTTGCGAATATAACGGTCGAGGCGTTCCCCTTCACCGAGCACGGAATCGATGAGGCTGGCCCGGTCCTCATCAGACAGGCGGTCAAACATCGACTTCAGAGTACTGGCGGAGCCAATCATTGAAGCCAGCGGTGTTCTCAAATCGTGGGAAATGGAGGAGAGCAGTGCAGAACGCAGGCGTTCGGTTTCCTCCGCCACTCGGGAAGCGGACAGATTCGCAGCGAGGTTCGTACGAAACCATGCCAGGCCCAATTGATGAACGTAGACGTCGATAGCAAGCCCTCGATAATACTCAGGCGCCATATCCTCAACCCGTAAACCCAGCACCCCATACACTTCGCCGTCAGCTTCTATCGGTTCAAAACGCCAGGGCAAACTATGTAACGTGTCAGAGAAAGCGCCGCTGGGCTTGGCATTGCGAATCGCCCAGTCAATGGCGGAACGTGCAGCGTCGTTCAGGGTATGAGCCGGCCCTCCCTGATTTACAACTTCAATGGCGTCGTTCTCTGGGCTGCGCTGGGCAATAATCAACGGCACTTTGAGCTGCGTGAAGAGAGTTTCCACGGCTTCTGTCTGTACAGACGAAATGTCCGGGGCAGAGGCAAGGCGACGGGTGAACTGCAAGTGTGCATCGGCAAGATCATTGGATGCCCGCAACATTTGCACCTGGTCCCGTAACCGGCCGGCAAGGTTGCCACCCGTGACGGCAATCACCAGGAAAAACACCACGGTCAACAGCTCATCGGTGTTGACCATCTGGAAGGTGAGCCGTGGCTCTGTGAAGAAAAAATTGTAGGTCAGAAAGCTCAGCATTGCGGAAAACAGGGCCGCGCGGATGCCGGTCCGGGCGGCAACCCAGAGTACCGACGTCAGGAAAATCAACGACAGGTTCCCCAGAGGAAGCACGTTCTCTAGTGCCAATGAGATAGCGGTTGCAATGCCCACACTCCCAACTGCCCAGGCATAATCACTCCAGCGAACCGGCTGGTCAGTAGCGTCAATCAAAGGCCGTCGCTGCTTGCGCGGTACCGGAATGAAGGTAACTTCAAAAGCCTCGGCCTGCTTCAAGAGCCTGCGGCTGGTGGATTTACGGAAATGCCACCAACGATTATGGGAGCGCCCGAGAATCAGTGTCGTCACGTTCTGGTCGCTGGCGAAGGCCAGGATTTCATCCGCAATGTTGTAGCCACGAAGCGTTTTGACCTCGGCGCCCAGTCGGGACGCCAGGTCGAACACTTTCTCAAGCCGTTGGCGTTCTTCGTTACCCGCCCTGCCATTATCGACGGTCACGACCGTCCAGGGAGCCTTTCGTCGTTCCGCAAGACGCCTCGCGGCCCGAACCAGTGTTTCACCCTGGCCAGAGCCGTCAACCGCGACCAGCAGTCGCGAGCGAATGTGCCAGGGGCCTGCGATGCCTCGGGATTGCATATTCTCCCGCACATCGGAATCCAGCCGTTCGGCGATGGCCTGAACGGCAAGCTCCCGCAGGGCAGACAGATTGGAGGGCGAGAAATAGCCATCCATCGCAGCGCGGGCCTGTTCCGGCACATACACCTTGCCTTGCCGAAGTCGTTCCAGCAGCTCTGAGGGAGTCAGATCCACCAGGACGATGTCGCGTGCGCGCTCCAGAATCGAATCCGGGACGGTTTCCCGCATCCGCACCCCGGTAATGCTGGCCACCACGTCTGACAGGCTCTCCAGATGCTGGATGTTGATTGCCGTCCAGACGGTGATCCCTTGATCCAGCAGTTCCTCGATATCCTGATAACGTCTAGGGTGGCGAGTACCCGGGATGTTGCGATGGGCCAGCTCGTCCACCAACAGCACATCGGGTTTTCGTTTAAGGGCGGCATCGACGTCGAATTCCCGGAACCGCTTGCCGGCGTATTCCAACTCTCTTGCAGGCAACTGCTCGAGGCCCTCGCACAGGGCCTCGGTATCAGCGCGGCCGTGGGTTTCCGCGACGCCGACGACCACATCCACGCCCTGCCGCTTCAGTTCGTGGGCGGCTTGCAGCATCTGGTAGGTCTTGCCCACACCCGGAGCGGCACCCAGAAAGATTTTGAGCCCTCCGGTGGACTCACGCTCCTGAGTTTTCAGGAGCGCGTCCGGGTTAGGGCGATTCGGGTCGCCTTGATTCACTCGTTCAACTCCTCGCCATCCAGTGCCAGGTTAATTTTCAGAACATTGACTCGCGGCTGGCCCAGAATCCCGAGGGTGGGCCCCTCGGTGTACTCGGCAATCAGTTCATTGACCCGGGCAATCGGAATATCGCGGGCCCTGGCCACACGTTCGGCCTGTATGATAGCTGATTCCGGTGAGATGTGAGGGTCTATGCCGGAACCTGAGGCCGCCAGCAAGTCCACAGGAATGGACGTTGGCGCAATCTCCTCCCGCTCTGCAATGGCCGCGGAATCCTCTGCAACCCGCGTCCGCAATTCCGGATTGCTGGCCGCGTAATTCGAGCCCGAGACGGAGAAAGGATCGTAACTGGCCGCGGAAGGCCGACCGTGGAAGTACTCGGCGGCGACGAACCGCTGCCCCACCAGTTCCGATCCGACGATCTTGTCGTCCACAAGGATCATGCTTCCCAATGCCTGATGGGGAAACATGACCTTTCCAACCGTTGTAACCAGCAGGGGATACAGCCCGCCGCACAGCAGGATCATTACAACGGCCGCGCGCACCGCAGAGAGCCAGGAAGCGGACCGGGTGACGGTCCCGGTTTTTGAGTCAGTCATCATGTCAGTCTCCTCAGATAACCACGGTGAGCATCAGATCCAGGGCCTTGATGGCCGCGAACGGCAGCAACAGGCCACCTAATCCGAAGATCAGAAGGTTGCGGCGCAACAGCTGGGTGGCGGTTGCCGGTTTGAATTGCACGCCTTTGAGGGCGAAGGGGATCAACGCCGGGATAATCAGCGCATTGAAGATGGTGGCAGCCAACACCGAGCTCATCGGGTTTTCAAGATCCAGCACGTTCAGGGCATCCAGGGCCGGCAGGCTGGTGACAAACAGCGCTGGC
>NZ_AXCB01000033.1:0-13201 GCF_000475375.1 Marinobacter sp. EVN1 | reverse complement strand
CGCCGGTGCGCTCTGGCGTTAGGACGATATGGATATTCTCTCACTTGCAGTCGGATTTCTCGTTGGTACTGCTACTGGTGCAGCCGGTAACTACATGGCTGACCGATTCACTGACTCTCGTCGCGAGAAAAAGCAGGTTAAGGAAAACAATCGTTTGTGGCGGGAAGTGGAGACTCGGTTTCCTGATCTCATCGACGAGATGAGAGCGGATTTTTCTCATCCTGAACATCGAGACACTAGGGCTTTTTTCGTCAAGTCCAGCAAGACATCGATTGGTTTTCTGACTGAGTCGTGTTTTGAGTACCACACAGACAAGCTCCCGAATTTGCAGCCAGCAGTTCTGTTTCTTGAGAGAGAGGGGTTCATTTCAGATATAACACCAGGCAACTGCCCTATGTATCGCATGCATGAACACTTTGTAGATCGTCTGATAGAGTCCTAACAAATTGTTCCAGTATGTTTCGGGCCCTACGGCCCTCCACCGGACGCCCTTTTCTCCGCTTCGCTGCAAAAAGGTCGCCGCTGAACAAAAGCGTTAAAGGCCAGGCTGTCGTGTTCTTGGGTATGGTGTTTGGCTCCGGTTTCAATGGTTGCCCGCAGGCAGAAAACAGCCCTCAGTCGGTCAACGATGTTGGCCGGTAATCGGGTATTCAGGTCGCGGGGCCATCCGGCGAATCCTCCGGGTAAACCCGCCCATTCAGTGTTCTGTTTCCTGGCGCCATGGATCCTGCTGGTGCAAAGTATCGGGGAATAGGCATTCGGAATCGTGTGCCAAAACAAAACAACGGGTAACCGGCCCTTAACCAGGCGGTCAACCGGACGCCAAAAGCGTGGCGCTTTTGGTTCCCTCCGCTGGCGCTCCGGCGCCGGTTACCTTCGCGTTAAAGGCCTGGGTTTCGGTGTTCTTTGGTGTGGTGCAAGGCCGGTGAAATGGTGTTCGGCTACGGCAGAAACACACCCTCCGGCTCGTCATCGGTGTTGGTAGAAAATTGGGTGTAAAGGTGGCGGGGCTATCCGGCTTTACCTCGGACAAAACCCGCCCATTCAGTGTTCTGGTTCCTGGCGCCATGGGTCCTGCTGGTGCAAAGTATCGGGGAGTAGGCATTCGGAATCGTGTGCCAAAACAAAACCACGGGTAACCGGCCCTTAACCAGGCGGTCAACCGGACACCAAAAGCGTACCGCTTTTGGTTCCCTCCGCTGTCGCTCCGGTGCCGGTTACCGCTAGCGTTATGCAGGATGATGAACTGGTCAATCGCTAAAAAATTATCAGGTGGAGCGCTGACATTGATCGGTTTGGCAGTGTTGGCAGATATCCTCGTCGCAGTATTTATCGGGCGTGGTGCGCTGACCGCTGAATCTGCCGGTTGCTATCTTACCGATGCAATGGTGATTGGTTTTCACTGTCAGGGGTTTTGGGCATCTGACATTGCGTCGGTTTGGCTCAATCTTCCAGCATGGGCGGTCTACGGGCTAATGTTTGCACCCTATAGCTTCAAAGCGGCAATTCTGGCTATTTTGGTATGGCTACCGCTAATCATTTTTATCGTGGCGTCTCGCAAGGTGACCCAGCGTGCATAACAAGGCGCAGCAGTTCGCGGCCGATGGCCGCCGGACGCCCTTTCCGTGGCCCCTTCGGCGCCACTTCAAGGTCGCCGCTGTGCTTCGGCGTTAGGTCTCCTCAAAATGCGCCGTAAACGCCTCAACCATTCAGCCGAAACACTATGTGCCATGTTCTGTGGATGGCGGCTTATGAACTCCTACAAGGAGCTTCAGGAGCTTGGTTCGGGTATGTTGGAGATCGACGTGCTAAACCTGAGGTGCCATTTCAATGGCGAGCCTGTAAAACCATTATCCATTGCGCATGAATTGCATGCATGGTTATCTCAAGATCTAGAGCAGCATGGCATTTCGCGTTCTCAAGTTGAGGGGGCTACGCTCTCCGTTGAAGTGGACTTGGCTCGTTTACCAAACTACCAAGGGGCGCGGGGAAGCTTCTACATCGGCAAGAATGGCAAGCCAATCGAAAAGGGCGAGTTTTTCAGGCTTGGAGCAAAGTGCAAGAGCCTCCTGAGCACAGATGAGGCGAAATATGAATCAGCACGTTCACATCAAGAACAGTGGCCAGTTGGTTGGCCAGAGACCTAACAAGTTGTTGTAGTTTGTTCCGGCCTGCGGCCTCCACCGGACGCCCCTGTCGGGGCGCCGCTAAACAAATGCGTTATGAGCCCGAATGATTGAATCCACAGTAAGGCACATCTATTCATTGCTTCAGAGTCAGCATTACGAGGCCGTGGAGAAGCTCACCAATGGTATCAGGCTAAGTGCGGATGAAATTGAGGAGGCTATTACTGATTACGGATGTCGACTCGTCCCGTATCCAGATTCAGTCGAACTAGATATCGTTGAGGTCACGGGAAGTACGCCGAAAGAGTGGAGCGTGGTAGCACCAGTTTTCACCGTAGAAGAGGGTCTCTCAGATCTCAGTATTGAGCTGTCATTGGTGGATAATGGTCAGGAAATCTATAGATCCGAGTTGGACAATATCCGTGTGCGCTAGTCTGGCTCATAACCAGGCGGTCAACCGGACGCCAAAAGCGTACCGCTTTTGGTTCCCTCCGCTGCGCTTCGGCGCCGGTTACCATCAGCGTTAATTTCTAAAGACAGGGAGCAGTCCATGCATCACGAAGATCTGAAACAAGTACGAGAAAACTGGTACTCCGCTTTTTTCGCAGGAGACGTTGAGCACCTTGCTCGAGTCCAGGCAGATAATTTTACGGTCACTACCGAGCGCGGTGTCCAATCCAAGAAATCCCAAATCGACGCGATCTCGTCAGCCAAGCGTAATGGAAGTTGGTTTCCCCATGGCGGGCAAAAAAACGATACTGAGTTAACCATTCAGGATTCTGGTAGTAGCACCACAGTCGCTGGTCAGGGGTACACCACTTCTGGGCAATCCCAAGGGCCGGTCGTCTCGTTCTTCGAAACCTGGGAATGGGATGGCGCTGCTTGGCGGGTTGTCAGTCTGAGCTATAGCGCAGCCCGAAACTAAAATTAACAAGTCGCAGCAGTACGCGGCCGATGGCCGCCGGACGCCCTTTCCATGGCTCCTTCGTCGCCATTCCAAGGTCGCCGCTGTGCTAAGCGTTAACTGTTCGCCGAATATAGACATGACCCTCAAATTGGAAGTGGAATGACCACAACAACGATTCATCATATTATTGTGATGCCGTCTGGCCTAAAGGAAATAAACTATACATTTTTCCAGGGCTTCTCAAGAGAAGTCGCAATGGATTACGGCAGGATACTATCCTGCCTTTCTTGGGTTCCACATGACATATTGGAAACTCGGCTTAATTTCAAGTCGCTTGTTGCCTCTAAGATGATGGGCTCATCTTTAGACATTAATCATGTCAACGAAAACCTTCTTGATGATAAGCATGTGGATTTCAGTAGCTACTTTACTTTTATTTGGAGCACAGAGGAAACAATAGATAAGGCAATTGAAGCGTCTGATAAATTCGCATTTAAGCCAGTTCATATTTCCTGCAAAAAACATCAAGATGCGATTCATATTGATGATGTAGATGAAAATGTTATTTCCTGTGCAATTGATGATATCAGAGAATTTTTAATACAAAAAAATCCTAATTCTGAGATTTCTCAGTATTTGGCATCCCAAGAGAAAGAAAGTAGAGAAAAACGCCGGTTTCCTTTCCCGCCGCTTAATCACAGTTGCACAACACCCTCTGCAAAAGCACTGATTTCTTGCGGCTATGAGATTGACGAGGTGGAGGAAGTGAAACCTTCTGCTGATATCGACCAGCACAGCAAGGGGATTATAAAGGTAACGTCCCTAATTGATGGTATTAGAGCTGAGTTCGATTTCCCGGCGAGTGCCATAAAAAACGATGGTATTGTTTTTTGCGCTTCGATGTACTCCCATCTATATAAACCCAAAAGCAAAATGTGGAATGATTTATATAGAACCCTGCCCAAAGCCAAAAGAGACTTTGTTAAGAACGCTCTGGTTCGCAATAAAGGTTTTTCCAATTTTGTGTTACAGATGGATGATGGTGATGATTTCAATCCATATGAGGACGAAGTGGTTGGGAGTCTTCTTTCTGATAGGCAGATAGAATTATCTTTATTTAAAGAAATTGTTTCAGTCTTATCATCTAATCAGTTTTGCCCGGCAATTAGACTTCCTAACGGCGTTATGCTCCATCACGATCGCTTAAAGAATATTGCTTCATTAATAGAATCCCCTTCGCCTTCAAAAGAAAAAAATGTCCGAAATCTAAACAAGAAATTAAAGTCATATGGCGAGGCCGTAAGAAAGGATATTGGAGAAGAGCTTTTTAAGGCAGCTTTCGAAAATAGAACAAAAATACTATCCATCTGTGACTTCCCGATAGAATGGATAAGTATAAGTGGATTTCCATTAATGTTTACGCACGAAATTTCACGAATATTCCCTACCCCAGGGAATATGCTCGGGCCGGCAGCGTTGAGGTCACAGAGGATTATTATCCCATACTCGGCATTTACCGAAATATTGGTAATTCGATCCTTTGATCCAAAGGACCCAATAAAAGATCATCTTTCGAAAGCTATCGCCATATTTAAAGATTCGGGGAGTTATGAAAATATCAATGTCAAAATTGTGAATGTATCTAACGAGCAGGAACTAATTAATACACTAAACAAATATAAAGGGATAATTACTATATTTGATTGCCATGGAGGGCATGGTGGAGAAGAAGGCTACGCTTGGCTACATATTGGCGGTGAGAAGCTTGACGTGTGGTCGCTCGCAAATAAGTGCCGAATACCACCAGTGGTTGTTTTAAGTGCATGTAGTACACACCCTGTTGATGGATCTCATGCATCTGTGGCTAATGGCTTGTTTCGATGTGGGGCCGTAAGCGTTTTAGGGACGTATGCTCCAGTAAATGCTATTCATTCCGGTCAATTTGTGGGCAGGCTTTTATATCGGATTTCGAAGTTTTTACCAATGTTGATTGAACATGGGGTCGTTTCATGGAGAGAGGTTATAACTGGTATGCTAAGAATGTCATATGTGACGGATGTTCTGATGGGCATGAGGGATATGCTTAAGCTAATTGATGGCGAGCAATATTCCGAAATTCATGCAAAGGCTAATTATTTAATAAATTCGTCTACAGAAAATTGGCAGGATAAATTCATCAGTCTTATAGAGGAGCTCTCTGAGCTGGATGAAGAAAAGATCAGGAGTGTTATTTGTGAAAATTTCCAGTTTGTAGAGACGATGCTGTACTCACAGTTAGGTAGGCCGGAAAACATCTTTATCAGTAAGGATGCAGTCAGTGACTAGGTTTATCCACTCCCTACCATTAATGGTGATAGATGTTGCCATCTCTACCCTTAAAAAGCAGTTAACAAGTAGCAGCAGGCCGACCTTCGGCGGCTGTGCTGGGCGTTAATTTTTTGAGAGTATGAGATGACGTTTAAGTTTTCGAAGGAACACTGGCTGACGAAGCCAAGGCTCTTGGGTTTGGCCCCTGAGAAAGAAGAGGAGGTAAAGCTAAAACCGGTTCAGGTAGCCGCGAGAATCGCGGTTGCAATAATTACGGCTGCCTGGGTTGGTTTTTTGCCATTCTATCTTTTTTTAATATACATGCATGAGGCACGGTTCTTCTCTTATGATTTCTTTGTCGATGGCGTTTTTGGATTAAATACATTCGTTGCTGCTTCTGCGATTTTGCTTACTTTCATCTCTCTATATTTTTATGGATTTCTACTTTTCTTGAAATTGGGGTTGAAGCAAGAAAAGCACGAGGGGAAAAATGAATTTAGATTCCTGACATGGACTGCCGTTGTCGTTTCATGGGTAGTTCATTATTTGCTATTAGAGATTACACTCTCGGCTGGAAAGCCTCAGTTGTTTTTTTGGCTTATTGGAATATCTCTTGTGTTTTGTATGTTTTTCTATTCATTAGTAGGTCATAACTTAAAACAATCTCTGCAAAATTGGCTTGCACCAATTTTATTTGTGGCCGCAACGATTTTCTTGCCATTTTTGTTTCGAGATGCAACGGCCGAAGCGGTTGCTATGGGCCTAAGAAGTTTTAATATGGGAGGCGGTCAAATAGTTCAGGTATATGATCAATCTAAGGACTCAGAGAGTGCTATATCTGGAAGGCTTATATTATTAACGCCTAAAAATATTTATTTAACATTTCCAGGTAAGGAAATAGTAATAATTCCAATTAATAACCATACTCATGTTGTGGTAAAGAATTAACAAGGGCAGTCACGCGACGCCTACTGCATTGCGGCTTCGCCTTCATTCCGTAGCCGCGCATGCTGGCTGGCGTTATCTCTCAAAGGGTGAGACGTGAGTAAAAGTCGAAAGCATGAGATTGCTGCACAGAAAGATGTTCCTCTATCCACCCGAGGCTCTCTTTTGTATGGGGAGTCGACTTCGACACGATCTTTGGTCTTAGCCCTACCCTATGTGGGGAGTTCAATAGATCTGATTTTGAGCAAGAAAGGGCAAGAGTTCGCACAAAAACGAGTGGACGCGTTTTTGGAGAAGCTCGGCACGAGACTTGAAGCTCTCGAAAACTGCACGCTTAGTCAGGAAGATGAAGAAGGCTTCTTCGATCTTTTCCAGGCCGCCTACGAAAGGGTAGTGAGGACGAGATCAGAAGACAGGATCGATAGATTCGCTGCGCTAGTTGGTAGCTGCCTTGGTGGAGATAAAAACTGGGATGAGGCTGAAGCTGCAGTGCGATTAGTATCGGACTTAACTGACATACATATCCGAATTCTGGTAATCGTCACAAACCTTAGGGTCTCTGATCGAGAGAGCTTCGAAGGACTGAAAATCATCCCGCTTATTGATAACAAGATTATTGATGACGTACCTCCTTTGATTTCTAAATTCGATCAATTGTCGGAAGCGGCTTTGAAAATGTATTGCTCAGAGCTCATTTCTAAGGGGCTGCTTCATGATGAAGGTATTGGAAGGTGGAGTAGCGGCTCACTGAACCTTCTAGTGCCCACAGCTTTGGCTGATTGGTTGTTGGAGAAAATAGGTGAGTTTGGTGATAGATAACCATTGCGTCAACGGGACCGATTTTCCGCTGTCGCTCCAAAGCGGCCCACTACGCAGGCGTTAAAGAGGTATCAATGGGCCTTCAAGAATTTACTCGAGACGTTGTTCCTATTGCAGCGGTATTGGTAGCTGTAGTTGGCGTTCTATTAGTTTGGAGGCAATTGCGAACCGCCAATATTTCACTAGAACAGACCTCTCGTTGGCACAGGATCCACGCGACATATAACTTTTTTGATCTTGAAAGAAGTATCGAGCTTGAGATTAGAGCAAAAGAAAATGCACGTGCGCAGGGAGTCTCTGTTGAGGACGACGCAATTTCAGATGAGTCGATTAGGGAAATTGTTGGAAACTATAACCTTGAAACTCCATTTAATCGCTTTTTGAACGATATCGAAGTATACGCCTGCGCCTACTTCGCTGGAGCAATCGATCAAGAGATCAGTTACCACATGCATGGTAGTAGAGTCGTCGCGAAGTACCGAATGTATCAAGACTACATCGAATTCTATAGAAAGTTTAAAGGGCAACCGGATGTGCTCATTGAGTTTGAAAAGCTGGCTCTTTTATGGGACGCAAGGCTTATAGACGAAAGAAAAAGTCTTCGAGTGAGCGAGGTTTTTCTAGGCAAGGCGGGCCGGCCGAATTATGGGATGCGATCTGAGCATACCGATTGAGTCTTTAACAAGGCCAGGCACGGCGACGCCTTTTTCGTTGCGGCTTCGCCTCCACTACAAAGCCGCGCATGCTGGCAACGTTAAGACCTTTCCGGGTTCCAAAGGGAGATGATGTTGATAAACAAACATTCAAAGAGGTTTGACGAGCTCAGCGCGGAGGCAGAACTGGTCGAAACTACCAAACAGCAAAAGCATGGTGAGTACGGCAGTTACTTTCATGTCGATGGTGAAACCTTTGACGAATGGCGGCTGAAAGCGAGAAGTTTAATTTCCCGCGCCTGTGGCGAGAGCAGCGAACACTTGAAGGCTTTCTCAAACGCGGAACATGTTCAAACCTTTGACTCGAACTACGACATTTTTAAACGTCTTAAACCCGTTTTCGCCGCCGCACGCAGTGACTTCCAGGGTGGCCACCTCGCATCGATCCGCAGTCTAGTCCAAGCGGAACTATTTGATAGCGAACTTGAGCAGGCCCAGGAGCTTTTGAATCAAGGTTACACCGGGCCAGCGGCTGTTGTTTCGGGAGTTGTACTTGAAACCACGCTCAGAGATCTGTGCGATCAGCAGTCGATACCTCACGGGAAACTAGATCAAATGAATGGAGCGCTGGCCAAAAAGGGCGTTTACACCAAGCTCCAACAAAAGCGGATTACTGCAATAGCCGACATTCGCAATAATGCAGCGCATGGAAAGTGGTCGGAATTTTCCGAATCCGACGTCGCCGACATGATAAAGGATGTTCAGCGTTTCCTTGTTGAACATTTGTCTTAACAAACGGCTGCACAGCGACCGATTTTCCGCCGCTTTGCGGCTCCAAACCGGCGCGTGAGTCGGGCGTTATACAGTAGAAGGACCTCAGTCAGATGAGCCTGAAACAACATTTTGAGCTGATGGCCGAATACAATCGGTGGATGAATGAGAAGGTATATGGAGCCGCAGGCAACCTGAGCAAATCGGCTCTGTTAGAAGATCGAAGAGCCTTCTTTGGTTCAATATTGGGTACGCTAAATCATATCGTTGTTGGGGATACGATTTGGCTCAAGAGGTTTGCTGCACAACCAGCAAGCGCTGAACCGCTACGTGAAATCACTGAGCTAGCGGCTCCCAAAAACCTCAACCAAATAATTTTCGAAGATCTTGATGAATTGTATAGCCACCGAAAGTGGCTAGATGAGAAAATCATCAAATGGATTACACGGCTCACTGATAGTGATTTGGATTTTATTCTCAGCTATCAAAATACCAAGGGTGTGCCCGCCACCAAACGATTTTCCTCCTTGATCTATCATTTCTTCAATCATCAAACTCATCATCGGGGGCAGGTAACTACGCTACTTTCGCAATCTGGCGAAGATGTTGGGGTAACGGATTTGCTAGCACTGATCCCGAATCAGAACACTGTATAACCAGGGGCTCCAGCGGACCGGTTTTCCGGCGCGGTGCGCCTCCAAACTGGACTTCCCCCGGTCTAGTGGACACACCTAGCCTATGATTGGACTTACCCCGGTCTACTAGACACTCCTAGCCTATGATTAGAGCATAGGAGGAACTGTCATGAGCAGCCAACGCTACCCCCAGAGTTTAAAGAAAGGAGAGTTACAAATGGATTTGAATATTCTCATTGGCTTGTTTTGTCTGGGCTTCGGGCTATACACGCTGGTCGCCCGACAGGTTGCGCCTCATAAACTTGCGAAGCTGGGGCCGATGAAGGAAAAGTTTGGTAAAAACGAAAACCGGGACAGATATGTTATCCGAAGGCCAACCCCGGAGCGCTTAGTCCTCAAAAGCAAGGGATTATAAGTTCAAATCTATGGTTTCAATCTACGTCGGCGAAGAGGATAAAACCAATCAAATTACCGACTGGCGTATACGCTGGAATGAACAGCAAGAGACGCTTGATCTGACGTGTTACTTCCCTTCAAAAAAGACCTTCACTCGTCCCCTCAGTGACTGCCGAGTCGTTCCTACCCGTGAGTTGGGTGAGTCGCTTTTAAAAAGGCGGGGTAGCTCGATTGTCCAGCCCGTTGAGAGGGTCACGGTTTACGGAGACCGCTTCGCTGTTGTGTATTATCCAGGCAAAGAGAAACCCTACGTCTACTATGTCGACAATGTGGAATTTGTGCCGACGACAGGCATGAAGAAATCATCGGTGTTCTGTTATCTTAACTCTGTGGCGCGGACCCGTCAGAGGCGTGCCGGTTCTTCGAGTCAAGGTCCGATGGCAGCTAATATAGTTCGTCAGTTGGAAAAGCTCCCTGCGTCTCCTGACACCGCCTTAAACGCATACTGCACTGGACGGAATGGAACCCTAGAGCCCAGTGCGGGGCTTATTTTTCCGTTTGGTCTTAACGAAAGCCAATTGGCTGCTGTGGAGCGAGCGTTTAGCGCCCAAGTCAGCATGGTTGAAGGGCCTCCAGGCACGGGCAAGACCCAGACAATCCTGAATATTCTGGCCAATATCCTGCTGCGTGGTAAAACGGTGGCCGTGTTGTCGAATAATAATTCGGCGGTGGGCAATGTTTATGAAAAGCTGGAAAAATGTGGGCTGGACTATCTCGTCGCTAAGTTGGGTAGCCAAGACAACCGGAATGCTTTTTTTAACGATCTCCCAACCTTGCAAATGAATGCGCTTGAGCGCGAGCCAGTGCCAACCATGGGTGACATTCAGGCGCTGCTTTCAAAGCTGAAGCAATATCTTCACGACCAGAACCTCGCCGCTCAGTTGAGTGCTGAGATTGACGAGTTGAAAATTGAGCGCCGCTACTTGCAAGAATGGAAAGAAGAAAACGATGTTCAGCCAGCCTCTTCATTGGAGAAATATGGGCTGTCGCCGCGAAAGGTAGCCGATCTAATGGCCTACGTCTCCTACTTGGGAGGTAGGCGTGTCCGGCTGAAAGACCGTATTGAACTATTTTTCAACTTCAGAATTCTTCGTGCCCGACCTTTCTCCGAGGATACTCGGCAGACGATCTTTCATGCCCTTCAGATGCACTACTACGATCAATCGTTGCGGGAGAAAGAGGCCGAATTACAGGCCTGCCAGGAGTCACTAGCTAAGGCTCAGTTCACGAAGTTGCTGGACTCTTTAACCACCGCTTCGATGCTCTACCTGAAGCATCAGCTGAATGTGAAAGCGCCAAAACAAAAGGTTTTCGAAGCACGAACATACCGGAACGATTTCGACGATTTCTTACGCCGTTTCCCGATCCTTGGCAGTAGCACCCATTCTATTGTCAACTCAATCGCACCAGGCGCCATCCTCGATTACGTTATCATCGACGAAGCCTCCCAGCAGGACATAATGCCCGGAATTCTGGCCTTGGGGTGTGCGAAGAATCTGATCGTTGTCGGTGACAGCCGTCAGCTCGCACACATTCCCACGAAACTGGGTATTCAAGCTCCGTCGGATGAGTACGATTGCGAACGATACAGTTTGTTGGATTCATGCATTGGCGTCTTTAAAGACGCTCTGCCCAGAACCTTGCTGAAAGAGCATTACCGTTGCCACCCTCGTATTATCCAGTTCTGCAATCAGCAGTTCTATGAAAACGCCCTGGTTCCAATGACTCAGGGTGAAGGTGACATGCCCATGCGCTTGGTTGTAACAGCTAAGGGTAATCACGCTCGGAGAAATACGAACCTCAGAGAGTTGGATTCCCTTCTAAAGGTTAGTGGCGAAGAGGCGCAGGACAAAGGTGTTTGGGTGGACAAAGAAGGGCGAGGATTCATCGCACCTTTCCGCGCCCAAGTGAAGCTTTCAGGCGACTACTTGCCCGAGGACTTTGTTAAAGACACTGTCCACAAGTTTCAGGGGCGCGAGTGCGAGGAAATCGTTTTTTCCACAGTGTTGGACAAGAAGCCTTCCAACCAATGCCAGAAGCGGCTGGATTTCGTTGATGACCCTCGTATGGTGAATGTGGCAGTGTCCAGGGCCAAAAATCAATTCACCCTGGTCACAGGGGATGACGTCTTTATTGCTAACAACGCGCACATTGCTGCACTCATTCGTTACATCGAATACTACGGTCAGGGCGATCAGGTGGAGAGGGCACCGGTCGTATCGGCATTCGACCTTCTTTACAAGGAGTACGACCAATCCCTTGAGCGCCTCAATGCTAGGTTGCGGTCAGAGGACTCGCGATATAAGTCCGAGCAGATAGTCGCGAATTTGCTCCGCAAAGTACTAGCGCATACTGCCTACGGTGGGGTCATCTATCATGATCAAGTTCTTTTGAATCAGGTGGCATCACCAGCGAATTCCGACCTGACGACTCGAGAGTTAAATTTTTTGGCCAACCGCGCCAGTTGTGACTTTGTGTTGTACTTTAAAGTGGGGAAGCGTCCCTTTGGCGTGATCGAAGTCGATGGTGGCTCGCACGACAAACCTGATCAGGCAGCGCGGGATGCCCTAAAGAACAGTATTTTGGAAAAATGCGGTATCGAAATTCTGCGTTTGCGAACCATCGAGAGTGGTATCGAGGACAAGATCACCAACTTCCTAGAGGCATCGAGTAATAGAGGCGCGCGACCTTTGCCCTGAAGGCTTCGCCTTCATCCCCGCAGGCAGCAGCCCGAACAGCAAACCAGTGCTGGCGGTGGGCAACGAAGTGAATGGTACCACCACGCTGTATGGCATTGACGTGATTGAACTGATGGCGGCCTAAGCGACAACGCAAAACGACAAAACGCAAGACTCCCTCAGCGCCGGTGGCGAAAGCCCCGGCGCTTTTTTTTGGGTGAAATTTGGATATTGGGGTGGCTGGCAGGTGGTGTGTCAACTAAGTTGGCAGAAGAGAGTAATGTGGAATTACTCGTTATTGCGCGGGATATTACGAGAGTTGAGGGGGAGATCTTCTTAAGCTACTGAAAAGCTGGATCTAAGTTTGAGTAGGTTCTTCGTTTGTGTGGAATAACGACGCGCGGAAATGTGGAAGCCACGTTTTGCAATAATGAAGACTTCGGTCTAGTTGCTGTTATAACTTTTACCGAAGCCTCAGGGAGGAAGGGTCATGACTCGTAGTATTCTGATTTTTTTCACATTATTTTTGGTCCAAGGCTGTGCTCAGCTTAGCACTCCTAGAGAAACGGGTATTGCTGTAGGAAACCTTATTGATGAGTTGCAAATTGCGGTAAATCAGATTGGCGAAGAAACAAAAGGTAGTTCATTGCCACCGTTGAAATTGGCCACGGTAACTTTTGCAACCAAGTTGGAGAAGGATACGGGCGGAGGGGCCAGCTTGATGATAGCGGCAAAAGGCAGCCGTCAATCAGAAGAGTCTAACTCTATCGAGTTAGAATTAGTCCCTGATCCAAATCCAACAAAGAGCCTCGGTCGATCTTCGGGAAATGAAATAGCAGATTATGTTGTGGCAGCAGTGCGGGCTGTAGACAAAAAAGCATTTCTAACCCGGATTTCTCATAGG
>NZ_AXCB01000032.1:0-1084 GCF_000475375.1 Marinobacter sp. EVN1 | reverse complement strand
CGCCGGTTACCTTCAGCGTTATATTTTGAGGAGATAGCTTGAGTCCTTTCGAGATCATCAGCTTACTGGTTTCGGTCGTCGCCGTGGTTATTTCGGCTGTTGCGCTCATTCGGTCAAGGCGAAACCATGCACAGCTAATCGAGCTTGAGCGGGTCCACGCAGAGCTGAGCCGAAAGCAACTTGCCGAAATGGAAGAGCAGGAGCGCCAGGCACAGAAAGCGAAACTCCGTTGCCATATGGAGCAGCAGGGCAATAACAACAAATTTGTTATCACGAATACGGGCCAAGCCACCGCAACGGATATCTACTTTGGGCTCGAAGAGAATAATGAGCACAATCCATTGGTTCATGGAGATTTTGAGAAGAAGACTCCTTTCCCATCATTGGCCTCAGGTGAGAGTTTTTACCTTCTTGCTCAGATCCCGTTGAGCGTTCGGCAGTCTGCCTACAGCATTTCTCTACGGTGGGAAAATGAGGATGGCACTCAAGATCGGATAGTTCGGAATGTGGCTCGGTAAAATATAACCAGTCATTCCAGTTCGTTTCGGCCCGACGGGCCTACACCGGACGGCCTTTTCTCCGCTTCGCTACGCAAAGGCCGCCGCTGAATATTGGCGTTAAATGGTAAATCGCATGGCCAGAAATAAGCAGCTCCTGATCGTGCTGGGTTCCTGTGTTGGTATGGCATTGATCTTGGGCCTAACCAACAGGTTGGTGCACCACCAGAGCTTGGATCTATGGGTAATGATCGGTGTGCTGTGTTTTGTTGGTTTTGTGCTGACATTCTTTCTGTCCTGGGGAATGGTTCTCGTGCTAGCTGTTGGCATGCCCATTTTGGTTACGATTGGAATGTCACTTCTCGCAAAACCCGGTGCTGAGCAAGGCCTTGAAGGAATCCTTTTCATCGTGTTGTCGATGTTCTTCATGCCTAGTGTTGCTGGGGGGCTGGTCATCAAGTTGGTTGCGAGCCGCATTTAACCAGTAGTTGTAGTACGTTCCGGGCCTCCGGCCCTACACCGGACGCCCATTACGCTGCGCTACATGGGCGCCGCTAAACAATGGCGTTATTGGTCTTGGCCTTCAT
>NZ_AXCB01000031.1:0-1227 GCF_000475375.1 Marinobacter sp. EVN1 | reverse complement strand
AGGCGGTCAACCGGACGCCAAAAGCGTGGCGCTTTTGGTTCCCTACGCTATCGCTCCGGCGCCGGTTACCTCAGCGTTAAATGCCTGGCTCCGGCGGTTTTGGGTTTGGTGTTTGGCCGCGGCTTGGCAGTGGTTCTCGGGCAAAACACAGCCGCCAGTCAGTCTCCGGTTTTTGGCTGGTAACTCGGTGTTAAGGTTGCGGGGCAATCCGGCGTAAAGTCCGTGCATCATCTGTGCATAGGGTGTTCTGGTTCCTAGCGCCATGGGTCGCGCTGGTGCAACGTATCGGGAGTAGGCATTCAGCTTTGGGTGCCACAATAAAATGCCGGGTAAACGGCATCTAACAAGGCGCATCAATTCGCGGCCGGTGGCCGCCGGACGCCCTTTTCATTGCGGCTGCGCCTCCATTATAAGGGCGCCGTTGTGCGCTGGCGTTATGCACTAAGGAGGAAATATGATTTCGAAGATGGAGAGAACGCTTGCGAAGCGGGTAATAGAGTTGCATGACGGGAAGAGTTTTGCCCTGTTGCAGGAAGTTTCGGCCCCATCATCACGCGAAGAGAGCGAAGGCACTATTACTGAACATGCCTACATTGCATCGTGCGAAAGCATTCAAAATGAACTTGGAGAGTTGAGCAAGGTTGAGTTTATAGATTGCCTCTGGAGAGCTGGTTCCCAGCTTACCCTGTGGAAGGCGAAATACTCTGCCAGTGAAGATGAAGTCTTTTGGGCCGTTGGCTTTGATTCTGCAACGCACAAAGTTAAAGATGTTCTCGTAAACTGGTAAATGCATAACAAGAAATTCCAGTTCGTTCCGGCCCTGATGGGCCTCCACCGGACGGCCTTTTCTCCGCTTCGCTACGCAAAGGCCGCCGCTGAATTTTGGCGTTAATGGCCAGGCTCCCGTGCGTTTTGGGTTGGCGTCGTGCAAAGGCCTTGGCACCGGATTTGATTGCAGAGCCCGCTCATGCTGGTGATCGCCAAGGCCGGAAACTTCGCCGTCCGGTTTGGTTGCCAAAACGGTCAGCGGAGTTGGTATTACTGGCGTGCCCCAGTCGTGGGGCTGTCCGTCTCAAACGGTCATTGGGCCGACGGCTTTTGCGTTCTGGTTCCTTTCGCCATCCGTCGAGCTGGTGCATGCTGTCCGGGAGATGGCATGCGAACTTTTTTGCCAGGCTCAACCACGGTGGTGAACGGCCATTAACAAGGCGGTCAACCGGACGCCAA
>NZ_AXCB01000030.1:0-6137 GCF_000475375.1 Marinobacter sp. EVN1 | reverse complement strand
ACTCACCTCCAATACGACCGGACGAGTGATAAGGTGGTGGTCAATGCCCGGGCTGGGGACAAGCAGGCCAAGATTCGGCTGGCGGGTGTTCTCACCGGTGTGGAGTGGTTGCCGGCGTCGTAAACCGGAATCAAGGGGGCGTGGGTTACATGGATGTGAGTAATGACATCAGGGTAGTAGACGCCGACGGCGTCATGCTCAAGCTCTGCCTGAACGTGGAAATATACTTCCGCAATGCCTGGCGTACGGATGTTCGGGAGGCTGTGCTGGCGGTCTTCAATGAATACCGGGAGTACTTCGGCCAGGAATTCAAATGGACCACCAACCCGAACACTGGCCGTTGGAAAAGCCTGAAGAAAACGCCTTACCCATACCCGGATGAGTGGCTGTTGGATGTACCACAGGACGAGCAGTGGGAATTTGTCTTCCATGGTGGAGACAAGAAGACCGATGCCTCGGACGTGGATGTGGGAGCCTATGGGGAGTGGATTCATGAAGGGAACGAGGCTCCAGCATCAGACGACAACTCATTGTCTTTTATCAAGATGAATTTCCCCATGGACTTTTTTGTGGACCGGGATGAGAAGCTACCATCTATCTTCGGCCGCTGGTGCAGCCTGTTGATGGCAGACCAAGCTTATGCAGGTTTTGGTCTGGCCCTATCCCATGGGTATGAAACACGCGTCGACCCCCTAGTCTATCAATTAGCGCAACGTTTTCCGGGCCTAAATGTTGGCTCGGAGACTACACATTCTCTTCGCTTGTTAACTCGTACCAAAACACCCAACTGGCTCACCGCTACCTGCGAGCCTTATGTGAGCCAACTCGGTGGCGGGACTGTATTGCAGGCGGCGTTACCGGATGGTTGGGTGTCGCCCTATGACGGCGGCGTGATTATCCAGGCTGGACCTAAACCTTTGCTCGGAGATCGGGAGCAAGGATTAGATGTAGCTCCTTATCGTCAGGCGGCTCGTGTTCTGCGATCAATTCGTTCAACCGATCATAGTGGTATCGCAATGGGGAGAGTCGATGGTCAGACCGTGTTCCACACTCAGGAATACCGCGAGTGGCTGTCCCGTTTTGATGGCGAACCGGAGGTGAGCCATGACTGATACCCTGGCGATAGATCTGATGCCTGCGCAGTGGTTTCCGGACATTGAATTGACTGAGCTTGCCGTGGGAGAGCGCTGCATTGACATCGCCGGTGCTGGCGAGTGGGCCTTGCAGGGAGATCTGGTGCTGTTTGAGGGCAAAGGCACCCTGCGTCTTTCGTTGACGGAGGCTCCAAGGGTGGAAATCTGGAATGGCGAAACCTGGCAGGTGCTCCCCGAAGATTTTCTGGAGCATGCGACGACCGTCACTCACCTCCAATACGACCGGACGAGTGATAAGGTGGTGGTCAATGCCCGGGCGGGGACAAGCAGGCCAAGATTCGGCTGGCGGGTGTTCTCACCGGTGTGGAGTGGTTGCCGGCTTCACAGGGGCAGCTTAGAAAGCTGCAATCTGCAGTAGATCAGAAAAAACTCTACAAAATCCTAAAGCAATCAGAACGCCAGACGCTTCTTGATAGCGCAGAGAATCATCTGAACGAATCGCTGCTAACGCGGTTAAGGACACTATCTCGTCAGGGCGAGCCCTCCACTAGTCAACACCTGAAACGGCCGGGTCTATAAGGCATCAGTGCGACTGCCCAATCGACTTGAACATTGATTTAAAATGAATCCTTAGGGATTCAAAATCCAAGGAAAGGAATAAAACGATGAAATTCATTGGTGCGCTGATCTGTGCTCTCATTCTGGCTGTTGCCGGCTATTTCTGGTTCTCTGAAACGCCTCCGGCGATTAACAAGGAAGCCCTGCTGTTTAATCCCCCGGTGGGAGATGTTCGATATTTTGCGGTTGATCAGACCACAGAAATTGGGGTGTCTGGCAGAGGTGGGTCGGTTAACAGGATGACCAGCGTTCTGCGCAGCGAAGTGCTTGGTGCGGATGCTGGGTTGGTTGAGCTCCAGTCCGGCGCCCTGAAAGTTGCAGAACGAGGACGTGGGCGGACACTTGTAGACACCGAGTCGGGCGAGCCACAAAGCAGTGGTGAAAAACTTCTGGCCGATTTTTTGCGGTCTGGAGTTGTTGAGCAGGTAAGTGTTCATGGCGTGATCAAAGAAAGTACTTACCAGAATCCGGATGCCCTGAAGAGCATTAGTGATCGGCCAGAAGTCCTGCAGACTCTACTTCTTCGCAGCCTGAGTATTTTTCCTTGGTATCCTGGCCAGTTTCCGAATGAAGATCTGGCGATTGGATTATCGTGGCAGACTGAGAATCAAGAATGGAGTGGCGCAACCCTTCAGGGAATGCAGTTCGAAGTTACTCGGTTGGATAGTCAGACGGTGACCCTGGAATTTGCACCCGTCGGAGAGCAAGACCTGCCGGCCGATGAAGATTCAACCCCAAATAGCTTTAGTGCTGCTGGCTACCTCGAACTTGAACGTGCAACAGGCTGGCCGAGGCAGGCTAGTGTTCAGATCAGTACTGAAGAAGAGCATCAAGGGGTAACCTTTCAGATTACCAGTCACTTGAAGGTCAGGCAGTCAGAGGTTGATCCAGGGCCAGACACCGACAGACTGATGTCTATGGCGAAAATATCGATGCAGGCTCGCCCCATCGATACCTCGAACACCGTCTTTAATGACTACTTCACACCCCCCTTCAGCCCGGAACCGGTGGAGACCTCCCTCAATGAGATCCAGCAAACCCTGCTTTGGTTTGGTACGGAACCGGTTGATTACCGCTATGGACGAGCCGTTGGGGTTGAGTCAAAGCTGAATTCCTCCAATCTTCAAACCGCAACGATTCATCCGGTTAACCGTGTTCGGTTGCTGGATGCTGATGGCGAGCCGGTAGTGGAAAACACAATACCGAATCCGGATTTCAGAGTCCTCAAACCTTCGATCGGTGGCAACGCTGCCAGCGCGAGAATGCCCTTCCTTCGTATGGGACTGACGGATGAACAGTTGAGGTCGATTGATGTGATTGAATTCGACGCTCAAGTAACCGTACCAGACCAAGAGTACTCGGTCCTTCTTGACAAGAAAGATAAGGCGATTGAACTGGAGAACGCCGGGCTCAAACTGATTATCGAAGAGTGGGGTGCTGAGGTAGTTCGCATTCGGGTATCCGAGACCGGCGGAACACCACCAGGGGCTCGCCCCATGATCATGGGCTATCCGGTCGACGAATCGGGAGAGCCGGTAGCTCAGTTTGGTCTGCGCATGACCCATTCCGCTTTCGAGACCGTTCTGGGTGCCATGAAGAACCCGCCCCGCGGCGCAAAAGCGATGGCAGCTGAACTAATGCAGGGTCTCGACGCAATGCCTCCCCACGAGAGAAACGGCGATTTTATCTTTGAGTTCAGTCGCACATCAGCTCCTTTGCCAGACCGGTTCAGATTCAATTACATGAGCACTCGCACCAAAGCTATGACATTCATTGCGCCCGCAGCCAGAAAAAACACGGTTGGTGACGATGTCGAGAGCAGTTGAGGGGATGGAGGAGTCTCCGTTGCTCCCTGAGCCTAGAAACAACAGGCGACGTCTCGGCCAAGATTTGCAGCCAGTAGGTGACTACGCAGGTATTCAACCTTATTACCGCGTTTGTGAGGATGTGCAAGCTGTTCACCACCAGGACAAATGTGGCCCAGAGGCATTTCAGTCCGGTGATTGGTGGTGGAGTCAGGGTCGAATTCGTTTTCTGAACGGCAAGGCATTCATTGGTCTTTCAGCCGCACAGCTGCTAATCCCTTATCTTTGGGGCGGGCTTGTCTTGGTTGGTGGAGGGATGATGCTCTTACATTATGCTTCCAAGGTTGAGCTCCCTGACGAACTAAAATCACTTTTAGGCCTCGGAGTGGTTTTGGGTTGGATAGCTCTATCTATGTTTCTAATCATAAAAACCTTACCTTGGGTTATGAGCGCCGCTGCCTTTCTGTTAAAACCGTTCGAAAAAGGCCTTTCTAGGATAACGGATCGCAGCCTTAAAGCGGGCGAAAGCTACTTCAGCCGAGAAACCGGCCAGGTAAGTTTTGCTATGCCGGGCGGCAAGAAACTGACAGCGCCCTTTGAGGAATTCGATGCCTATGTTGAGCGGGTGATAGAAGCCGGCGGGATCTTCTATCGCTTGATGTTCGTGCATCGTTACACCGCCAAACAATTCAGCCAGACGTCCCTGAGCCGGGTCGAACCCACGAAAGAAGAGGTAATGGCGCTGTGGGACATGCTTCAACGCTACATGGATACCTCTCAGCCCTTGCCGGACGTGCCAAGGCTCGAGCCGTTCCGCCATCTGGATCCCGTTACCGCTGAGCATGACGGGCGTATCGTCCGCAACCCACGCTTCTGGCGCGATCTGGATTTGGAAGCTTGGAAGCAAGGGGAGGGCAAGGAATGGCTGAAGCGGCAGATGGAATACCCATGGGATAAACGCAAATGCAGGCTCACACCCCAGTTGGGCAAGATCTCGATGGCGGAGTACCGAAAGCTGCGCCCGGCCGATGCCTGGCCGATTTGAAATGCTTAATAGTATCGGCGCAGCCACATGTCGCTCAGCAACTTCGTTTTTTGTGTTGCTTGAGGGATCTGCGTGACTGAACTGCTGCAAGGCACTGTTTTATCGAACACCGCCTTTCGGGCGATGGAGATAGGTCCACTGCCGAAAGCCTCAAAAGAATGGATGCGTGTTGGTGAGGAGCTTCAGCCTGTCGGCACTTGTGCAGGCATTATCCCTTATCTTGGGACCACTGAGGGCGTTGACGTACTCCAGGAGCCGGATTTTTCCAACTCTGGTTGGACCTAATACGGGGTCAGTTCAGCGGATGTCGTCATTGCGGCCAAACCCGGAGCGAGTCGGGGCTGCATTCTGAGTTTCAAGATAGGGAAAACATACCGTGGATGAACTGAAAGAACTGATGACTGTGGAAGACGCCGATGGTGTCATGCTTAAGCTTAGCCTGAACGTGGAAATATACTTCCGTAATGCCTGGCGTGCGGATGTCCGGGAGGCGGTAATGGCGGTCTTCAATGAATACCGGGAGTATTTCGGCCAGGAATTCAAATGGACCACCAACCCGAACACTGGCCGTTGGAAAAGCCTGAAGAAAACGCCTTACCCATACCCGGATGAGTGGCTGTTGGATGTACCGCAGGACGAACAGTGGGAATTTGTCTTCCATGGTGGAGAAAAGAAAACGGATGCCTCGGACATAGATTTTGTCTCTCTAGGTGGTGGGAAGGCGAGAACTATCGAAGATCATCCGTTATCAAGGCAGCGTTCTCTCTCATACATCTATTGCCACTTTCCCATCGACTTCTTCATGGATCGTGAGGAAAAACTGCCATCTGTATTCAATCGTTGGTGTAGCTTGCTGAACGCCGAACAAGCCTATGCGGGATTTGGCTTGGCTATTTCTCATGGTTATGAAACCCGGGTAGACCCCTTGGTATATCAGTTAGGTCAGCGTTTCCCTGGCCTGAATATCAGTGATCGGATATCTCATTCCGGTGATTTGGTTTGCAACATTAAAACCCCCAATTGGCTTACGGCTATCTGCCAACCCTATGTGGATCAACTCGGTGGTGAGGCTGTATTGCAGGAAACGCTGCCAGATGGTTGGATGTCATCCTACGACGGCGGCGTTATAATACAAGCCGGTTCCAAACCTCTTCTTGGAGACCGAGAGCAGAGCCTGGATGTGGCCCCCTATCGAAAGGCAGCGCAAGTCTTGCGACCGATTCGTTCCACTGATCATGATGGGATAGCTATGGGGCGGGTGGATGGTGCGAAAGTTTTCAATGCCCCTGAGTATCAGGAGTGGCTGTCCCGCTTCGATGGAGAGCCGGAGGTGAGTCATGACTGACACCCTGGCAATGGATCTGATGCCTGCACAGTGGTTTCCAGACATTGAGTTGACTCGGCTTGCGGTAGGCGAGCGCAGCATTGATATCGTTGGTGCCGGCGAGTGGGCCTTGCAGGGAGATCTGGTGCTGTTTGAGGGCAAAGGCACCCTGCGTCTTTCGTTGACGGAAGCTCCAAGAGTTGAAATCTGGAATGGCGAAACCTGGCAGGTGCTCCCCGAGGATTTTCTGG
>NZ_AXCB01000029.1:0-60991 GCF_000475375.1 Marinobacter sp. EVN1 | reverse complement strand
CCGGGCTTCGGTTTCCACCTACGCCAGCGATCAAATACCCACCAAAACGCTCAGGCGTTGATCAAAATCACGCTCTTCTCAGAGGAATGAGCGTGGAAAAACCTGACCAGTACACCCGGGCACCCAATAAAACAGCCAGCACCAGGCCATAGATCATCATTTCGGTCACGTCGCTGCGCGCCTGCCACAGAAAATGAACCCAGGCCAGGAGTGCCGAGCTGTAGATAAGGCGATGTAACGGTTTCCAGCCGCGCCCCATCCTCTTCATCATGCCCCTGGTCGAGGTCGCCGCCAGCGGCGCCATTAACAGGAACGCTAAGCCACCCGCGATGATGTAGGGGCGCTTGGTAAAGGTTGCCCATAGATCAAACCATCCAAGGATGAACTGGAGGAAGGCGAGCACATGCAAAGCCGCGTAGAAAAAAGCATATAACCCCAGCATCCTGCGAAAACGGAGCCAACCGGCCCAACCTGTGATTTTTCGCAATGGTGAGATCAACAGGGTTATCAGCAGAAACTGGAACGCTGCGATACCCAGCGCTTCCGTAATGGTCTGGCCTGGATCAGGCCCCAGATTACCGCTCTGGATGTCCCACCCGATCAACGCGAGCGGAATCAGGCTGGTCAGAGAAACCAGGGCTTTAACCGGAGTATAGGGAAATTGACGAGAAGCCTTGGATGCCATCAATAATACCTGGAAAGATCCATGCCCTTGTATAAATGAGCGACCTGTTCACCATAGCCGTTAAACTTCACCGTCTCGATCCAATTCGGACTCAACAAACCAGAGGGCAGGCGACGCTCACGCTTCTGACTCCAGCGCGGATGATCCACTTCCGGATTCACGTTGGCATAAAAGCCATACTCTTCAGGCGCAATCATCTCCCAGCTGGTTTTGGGTCGCTCCTCCATGAAGCGGATACGGACGATCGACTTGATGCTCTTGAAGCCATATTTCCACGGCACAACCAGGCGGATCGGCGCACCATTCTGGTTTGGCAGGGTCTTGCCGTACAAACCAATGGCCAGAAACGATAACTCGTTCATGGCCTCGTCCATCCGGAGCCCCTCCCGGTAGGGCCAGTCAATCACGCTGAACATCGAGCGCTGCCCACGCATCTGGTCCGGATCGTGAAGGGTTTCGAAGTAGACGTATTTGGCTTTTGACGTCGGCTCCAGACTGGCGAGCACTTCGGCCAACGGCACTCCGACCCACGGAATCACCATCGACCAGGCTTCCACACAACGCAACCGGTAAATACGCTCCTGATACTGGTGAGGCTTCAGCAGATCTTCCAGCGCATAGGCGCCTGTCTTTGCACATTCACCTTCGACAGATACAGACCAGGGGTCGACCGACATGGCATCGGCATAGCGCGCAGGATCGCCCTTATCCGTGCCAAATTCATAGAAATTGTTGTAGGAAGTAATCGCGGGGTAAGGCGCTTTCTTTTCGTCGGTAGAAAACGCCGGCATGGCCTTATACTGCAGGGCGTCGCCAGGAATTCCGCCCTCCTCCGCCCTGAGAAGGGCCGGCATGGTCAGCGCCGCAGCGGATGCCATCGTCCCGGCCATGAATTTCCGCCGGTTCAGGTAGACGGATTCAGGCGTCACTGCAGATTCTGACAGGGCCCACGACGGGCGGCGCTTGATAAGCATCGGAAATCTCCAATTCATTACTTGAGGTAACTGACCGGAGGTTCCCGAGAAAATTCCCGGCCGATTCACTCGGCCGAGGGGCAAGTCCTACCGGGCGCGGGCCGGCTTGCGACGGAACAGAGCCCGAACCGGACCGGAAAGTGCGTAAATCAGGAACCCGGTGAACAGTACGGTGGCGGGATCAAGGGCGATCACCACAAACACCAGGACGACCAGAAGTATCGCCGCAAAAGGCACCCGACCTCGAAGATCGAGATCCTTGAAGCTGCGGTAGAGAATATTGCTGACCATCAGCACACCGGTTCCGGCCACAACGATAATTGTCAGCAACGTCAGCCAGGACGATGGCTCGAAACTGTGGAAACACCACACCAGCCCCGCAACACAGGCAGCTGCCGATGGACTGGGCAGGCCCACAAAGTATTTTTTGTCCACGGAGCCGATCTGGGTATTGAACCGGGCCAACCGCAATGCTGCGCCGGCCACGTAGATGAACGTAACCACCCAGCCCACTTTGTCCAATCCGTTGAGGGACCAGAAAAACGCCACCAGGCCGGGCGCAACACCGAAGGCCACCATGTCGGCAAGGCTGTCGTATTCCTCACCGAATTTGCTCTGAGTATTCGTCATCCGGGCGACACGGCCATCCAGTCCATCCAGAATCATGGACACGAAAATGGCGATGGCTGCATTGTCGAACACACCATTGGCGGCAGAAACAATCGCATAGAATCCAGAGAACAGAGAGGCTGTCGTCAGCGCGTTGGGAAGTAGGTAAATGCCTTTGCGACGAACCTTGGCCCCCTCAACAAGCTCCTCTTCAACCACTTCACCGGGCTCAATTTCCGGATCTGCGGCTTTCCTGGTTTCTGATTTTTCCACGGTATTCTTTTCTTCAGTCATTCCATAAACTCCGGAAAGCATTTGGGCGGAGTATAAACGAAAAACGCGGCCACAAGGGGCCGCGTTTCCAATCCTTACCGAAAATCCGGATCAGTTCTTGTCTTTGTCCACGATCTTGTTCGCGGAAATCCAAGGCATCATGGAACGCAGCTTCTCGCCCACGGTTTCGATCTCGTGAGCCGCATTCTGGCGACGGCGAGCGGTCATGGACGGGTAGTTCAATGCGCCTTCAGAGATGAACATCTTGGCGTATTCACCACTCTGGATGCGCTTCAGTGCGTTACGCATGGCTTCGCGGGACTGCTCGTTGATCACCTCCGGGCCGGTTACGTATTCACCGTACTCGGCGTTGTTGGAGATGGAGTAGTTCATGTTGGCGATACCGCCTTCGTACATCAGGTCAACAATCAGCTTAAGCTCATGCAGACACTCGAAGTACGCCATTTCCGGAGCGTAGCCTGCTTCGGTCAGGGTTTCGAAGCCGGCTTTAACCAGCTCAACCGCACCACCGCACAGAACCGCCTGCTCACCGAACAGATCGGTTTCGGTTTCGTCCTTGAAGGTGGTTTCGATGATACCGGTACGGCCGCCGCCGATGCCGCTGGCGTAGGACAGAGCTACATTCTTGGCGTTGCCGGACGCGTCCTGGAAGATCGCAATCAGGTCAGGGATACCACCGCCCTTGGTGAACTCGGTGCGCACAGTGTGGCCCGGAGCTTTCGGAGCAACCATGATCACGTCCAGATCTTTGCGCGGAACGATCTGGTTGTAGTGAATCGCAAAACCGTGAGCGAAGGCCAGGGTAGCGCCCTGCTTCAGGTTCGGCTCGATTTCCTCACGGTACAGCTGGGCCTGGAACTCGTCCGGCGTCAGAACCATGACCACGTCTGCAGATGCAACGGCAGAAGCCACATCGCTGGTCTTCAGTCCATAGGCTTCAGCCTTGGCGATGGAGGATGAACCGGCACGCAGACCAACAACCACGTCTACACCGGAGTCCTTCAGGTTACACGCATGAGCGTGACCCTGGGAGCCGAAGCCGAGAATGGCAACTTTCTTGCCCTGGATGATGGAAAGATCGCAATCCTTATCGTAATAAACCTGCATGAGAAACCTCTATTATATGTACTGACCCCTCGGGGGCCATGATTTTCGATTTGTTTCGGCAGCCCTTACAGGCTGAGCACCTTTTCGCCCCGGGCAATGCCAGATACACCAGTGCGAACAACTTCCAGAACACCCGAAGTGCCCACCGCCTGAATGAAGCCGTCCAGCTTTTCACTGTCGCCGGCAAGCTGCACGGTGTAGACAGAACTGGTGACATCCACAATCTGGCCACGGAAGATATCCACCGTGCGCTTGATCTCGGCACGCTGGGATCCGGTTGCCTTGAGCTTGACCAGCATCAGCTCCCGCTCGATGTGAGCGCCCTCGGTCAGATCCACCAGCTTGACCACTTCGATCAGCTTGTTCAGCTGCTTGGTGATCTGCTCGATAACCTTGTCGGAACCTGTCGTGGTGACAGTCAGGCGAGACAGGGTTTCGTCTTCCGTGGGCGCTACGGTCAGGGTTTCGATGTTGTAGTTGCGCTGCGAAAACAGGCCAACCACACGAGACAGTGCGCCGGGTTCGTTTTCCAGCAAAACAGAAATGATTCGACGCATGATCACACCCTCTCCGTTTTGCTGAGCCACATGTCTTTCATGGATCCTCGAGCGACCTGCATGGGATAGACATGCTCAAAGCGGTCCACATAGATATCGACAAACACCAGTTTGTCTTTCATGGCCAGGACTTCCTTGAGCTTGGGCTCCAGGTCTTCCTTGCGATCAATGCGCACACCCACATGACCATACGCTTCCGCCAGCTTGATGAAGTCCGGCAAAGACTCCATGTAAGACTGGGAATGGCGGGACTCGTAATTCATGTCCTGCCACTGCTTGACCATGCCCAGAGCCTGGTTATTCAGGTTGATGATCTTCACCGGCAGATCGTACTGCTTGCAGGTGGACAGTTCCTGGATATTCATCTGGATACTGCCTTCACCAGTAAAGCACAGCACTTCATCTTCCGGATGGGTCAGTTTGATGCCCATGGCGGCCGGCAGGCCGAAGCCCATGGTGCCGAGGCCACCGGAGTTGATCCATCGGTTCGGCTTGTCGAACTTGTAGTACTGGGCAGCAAACATCTGGTGCTGACCTACATCGGTGGTTACGAAGGCATCACCATTGGTGAGCTTCCAGAGCATCTCGACCACTTCCTGGGGCTTGATTACATCCGGGCTGGTCTCGTAACGCATGCCGTGGAACGCGCGCCACTCTTCAATCTGCTTCCACCACGATGCCAGCGCCTCGGCATCCGGCTTGTCCCTGGATTCTTTTACCAGCGACAGCATTTCTTTCAGTACCGCATCCACCGGGCCGACAATGGGCACGTCTGCATCTATGGTCTTTGAGATAGATGCCGGGTCGATATCGATATGAATAATGCGCGCGCCCGGGCAGAACTTCTCGGTGGCGTTGGTCACGCGATCATCAAAGCGCGCGCCCACACAGAGAATCAGATCTGAATGGTGCATCGCCATGTTGGCTTCATAGGTACCGTGCATACCCAGCCAGCCCAGGTGCTGTTTGTCAGTCGCCGGATAGCAACCGATGCCCATCAGGGTGTTGGTGATAGGGAAGCCCAGGGTCCGGGTCAGCTCGGTCAACTGGCTGGAAGCCTTGCCCAGGATCACACCGCCGCCGGCATAGATGACCGGGCGTTTGGCCGCCATCAGCATGTCGACGGCTTTTTTGATCTGACCGGCATGGCCACGAACCGCCGGGTTATAGGAGCGCAGCTTGACCTTCTTGGGATAGGAGTACTCATAGCGCTCATTCGGTGTGGTCATATCCTTCGGGATATCAACCACAACCGGACCGGGACGACCGGTAGCAGCGATGTAGTATGCCTTGCGGATTACCTCAGGGATTTCCTCGGGGTGACGAACGCTCAGATTGTGCTTAACCACCGGACGGGAAACACCGATCATATCGGTTTCCTGGAAGGCATCCTCACCAATAAGGGTGGATGCAACCTGGCCGCACAGAACCACCATGGGGATGGAATCCATGAACGCGGTGGCAATGCCGGTAATGGTGTTGGTGGCTCCAGGACCCGAGGTCACCAGTACGGTACCTGGTTTTCCGGTTGCACGGGCATAGCCGTCGGCCATGTGGACCGCCGCCTGTTCGTGCCGCACCAGAATATGCTTGACTTTGTCCTGCCTGAACAGCGCATCATAAATATGAAGGGCTGCACCACCCGGATAGCCGTATATGTATTCGATCCCTTCATCCTGCAGGGAGCGGATCAGCATATCGGCGCCAGACAATAACTCCACGATTTTCTACCCTCTTCTACGAGTGAATGAGCCGGGTTACGCCCCGGTTGCCTGGATTCTCGGTTTCCCTGCTTCTTGTGAAAGCGGAACCGGCGTACTCCTCCACACCAAAACTAAAGAGGTTGTCTCCTGGCCAGCCGCCCTCCTGAGGGTTGCGGAGAACGGCCAATCAACGGGTTGCACGTAAGCAACAACCAAGGCCCGCCAGACGCTGGCGAACGCAGTGTGGTGATTAACGGGGGATACTCGCTCGGGATTGCCTGCCGTATTGACCCCAGTCTTCAGGCAATCGGTAATTCTGACAGCGGGAAACTCGCTGTCAATAGGCGCTGTGGCTTAATTACCGCCGAATTCGCCTCTCTCTGCCATACTGTGCAAAACTGCGTGCAAGATTTTGAACCAGAGACAGGAAAATCCAGCCATCCGATGGCATGATAGCCACAGGCAGTAACCAAGTGACGAGCAGAGACATGAACCGAAAAATATTATTGCTGACGGTATTGATGGCGGCCGCACCCGGCCTTGCAACCAGCGCTTCGGTCTATAAGTGGACAGACGAGAACGGCGTAACACACTTTGGCGACCGACAGCCAACCGGCCGTAACGCCGAGCAGGTCAACGTTCGTTCCGGCACCAGTCAGGGCGCTGGTGTTCAGCGCCGAAGCGCACAGGAACAGCTGGACGAACTGCAGGAACAACAAGCGGCAGAGCAGCAGCAACGAGAAGAATCCGCGGTTGAAGAAGCTCGCCGGAAGCAGCGCGAGGCCAACTGCGGCACAGCTCGCTCCAATCTTGAGGTGATCAATAACAACGCTCGTATCCGGGTGGAGGAGAACGGTGAATCTCGGTATCTGAGTCCCGAGGAAATTGCGCAGCAGCGCCAGAAATTCCAGGAAATCGCAGACGAAAACTGCGGCCCGGAACAAGGTGGCAGCAGCCCGCGTTAAACCCTAGGGGTTCGGATAACAGAAAAGGGCGGAGACTCGTGTCTTCCGCCCTTTTTTAAATCAGCAACTGTAGTTCCCTCGTCAGCCGTTCTTGCTGAATACCAACCGGTCTTCCTGCACCGTTGCGCGAATGATATCGCCGGGCACAAACGCACCCTGAAGCAGCTTTTGCGCCAGCGGATTTTCGATCATGCGCTGAATCGCCCGCTTCAGCGGCCGGGCACCATAAACCGGGTCGTACCCGACTTCCGCCAGCAACTGCATGACGTCGTCTCCGAGTTCCAGTTTCATATCCTGATCCTTCAGGCGACGAGCCAGATTCTCGATCTGGATGCGGGCAATGCCCTGAATCTGGGACTCCGCCAGCGGATGGAACACCACTACTTCATCCACACGGTTAATGAACTCCGGCCGGAAATGAGTGCCAACCACTTCCATCACCGCCGACTTCATGTCTTCGTAGTTCTCTTCTCCGGCCTTCTCCTGAATGATGTGGGAACCCAGATTTGAGGTCATCACCACCACTGTGTTGCGGAAGTCGACCGTGCGGCCCTGACCATCGGTCAGACGCCCATCATCCAGCACCTGAAGCAGGATGTTGAAGACATCCGGGTGCGCCTTTTCAACCTCATCCAGAAGCAGAACCGAGTAGGGCCTGCGACGCACGGCCTCGGTCAGGTAGCCACCCTCTTCATACCCCACATATCCGGGAGGCGCACCAATCAAACGGGCGACCGAGTGCTTCTCCATGAATTCCGACATATCGATGCGAACCATGGCCTCTTCGGTATCGAACAGGAAGTTTGCCAGCGCCTTGCACAACTCGGTCTTCCCCACCCCGGTCGGCCCAAGGAACAAGAAAGAACCATTGGGACGATTCGGATCCGACAGTCCAGCCCGGGACCGGCGCACCGCATTGGATACCGCTTCCACGGCCTCATCCTGGCCAATGACCCGATCGTGGAGGGCTTCCTCCATGCGCATCAGCTTGTCGCGCTCCCCCTCCAGCATCTTGGATACCGGAATCCCGGTCCACTTTGAAACGATTTCCGCAATTTCTTCATCCGTGACCCGGTTGCGCAACAGCTTCATTTCCATCATTTCCGCCTGGCTGGCCATATCCAGTTGGCGCTCCAGCTCCGGGATCTTGCCGTACTGCAGCTCGGACATCTTGCCCAGATCCCCTGCACGGCGGGCATTCTCCAGGTCAATCCTGGCCTGCTCCAGTTGGCTCTTGATCTTCTGGGAGCCATGCAGAGCCGCCTTTTCAGTGTTCCAGACTTCCTCAAGGTCGGCGTATTCGCGCTCAACGTTGCCGATAACGGCAGACAACTCTTCCAGCCGCTTCTTAGAGGCTGCGTCGGTTTCCTTTTTCAGGGCTTCCCGCTCAATCTTGAGCTGAATCAGCCGGCGCTCCAGACGATCCAGAGCCTCAGGCTTGGAGTCCATTTCCATACGGATCTGGCTGGCCGCTTCATCCACCAGGTCAATGGCCTTATCCGGCAACTGACGATCGGTAATATATCGATGAGACAGCTTGGCGGCCGCGATGATGGCGCCATCCGTTACCTCAACCCCATGGTGAACCTCATAACGCTCTTTCAGCCCACGCAGGATGGCAATGGTATCCTCCTCGCTGGGCTCACTGACCAACACCTTCTGGAAACGGCGTTCCAGTGCTGCATCTTTTTCAATATTCTCCCGGTACTCATTCAGCGTGGTGGCGCCGACACAGTGCAACTCACCTCGGGCCAGCGCCGGCTTCAGCATGTTTCCGGCATCCATCGAACCCTCGGCTTTCCCGGCGCCTACCATGGTGTGGATTTCGTCAATGAACAGGATGATCTGGCCTTCCTGTTTCGACAACTCGTTAAGCACTGCCTTCAGGCGCTCCTCAAACTCACCCCGGAACTTGGCGCCGGCAATCAATGCGCCCATGTCCAGCGACAGTACTTTCTTGTCCTTCAGGCCATCGGGCACCTCGCCGTTGACGATACGCTGGGCCAGCCCCTCAACAATCGCGGTTTTACCCACACCAGGCTCACCGATCAGCACGGGGTTGTTCTTGCGCCGGCGTTGCAGTACCTGAATGGTGCGACGGATTTCGTCGTCGCGACCGATTACCGGGTCCAGCTTACCGGCTTCAGCCCGCTCGGTAAGATCAATGGTGTACTTTGAAAGCGCCTGACGGTTTTCCTCAGCGCCCGCATCATTCACCGACTCTCCCCCACGCACTTCGTCAATCGCCTTTTCCAGCGCCGCCTTGTCAACGCCTTGCTCTCGCAGAATGCGCCCCAGCGAACCGCGGTCTTCAACCGCCGCCAGCAGAACCAGCTCACTGGATATGAACTGGTCACCCCGCTTCTGGGCCAGCTTGTCGGAAATGTTGAACAGTCGACCCATGTCGTTCGACATGGACACATCGCCGGCATTGCCCTGAACTTCCGGCAGGTTCTCAATTTCCTTCGCCACGGCCTGCCGTACCCGGCCGGGCTCGACCCCCACTTGTTTGAGCAGCGGTTTAATGGAGCCTCCCTGCTGGTCCAGCAGGGCCTGCATCAGATGCACGGGCTCGATGAAGTTATGGTCTTTGCCAACCGCGATGGACTGCGCATCCGCCAACGCGGTTTGCAGTTTGCTGGTGAGCTTGTCGATTCTCATGTGTTCTTATCCCCAAGATTCGTAGTGAATACCGATCAACCCTGTGGTGCGGATATTCCGATTGCTTTGAAACTTAATGTAGGGGCAAGTGGGGGGAGTTCAAGTTGAGCCGACCTCAATTCGTCAGAAATTTGACGGCTGTCAGTTAACACATCAGGGAGAGCAATCAGGAGTTCAGGATTTTAACCAGACCAGGGTCGCCATACGGCCGGTTTGACCATCCCGGCGATAGGAAAAGAACCATTCCCGATCCTGAACGGTGCACAGGCTACCGCCAGCGACCGCCGAGACACCAACCTGATGCAGGCGCAGGGCTGCCAGGCTGTAGATATCGGCCATGAAATGGCCCGGGCGAGCCCCCCTGGTTTTAAAGGCGTTCTCAGCCACCGGGCTATGCCGGACAAACGCTTCGCACACCTCCGGACCAACTTCGAAACTGTCGGGGCCAATGGCGGGACCCAGCCAGGCCAAAAGCTTGTCAGGCTCAACCGCCATCGCACTGACCAGGTTTTCCAGCACGCCTCCGCTGAGGCTGCGCCAGCCGGCGTGAGCAGCCCCCACTACGGTTCCATCGGAATCAGCAATCACCACGGGCAGGCAGTCGGCAGTCAGAATGACACAACCAAGGCCGGGAAATCGGGTGAAACTGGCATCTGCTTCCGGAACCTGCTTGGCGTTGTCGGGTGTAAGCTCGACCACCCTCGTACCATGCACCTGATTCAACCAGCCAATCCGATCCACCTCTAACCCCGTGAAGCGGGCCAGGCGCTGCCGGTTTTCGGCGACAGATTCAGGGCTATCCCCGACATGATCCCCGAGGTTGAGCGAACTCCACGGCGCCTCACTGACGCCTCCCTTGCGAGTCGTGCACATGGCTTGCACCGCCCCCGGTGCGGACCAACTCGGCCTCAGGATGTAATTGTCAGAAATCACGTTCTTCCAGCTCACGGGCGTGTTTGCGCAGAGCTTCGATCAGGTGAACCATATCCTCTGGTAGCGGCACCTCCCAGCTCAGAATCTCACCCGTTTCCGGATGCTCAAGGGTCAACTGTCTCGCATGCAGGGCCTGCCGGGTGAACGCAGCCAGTACATCCCGAAGCTCCTCTGTAGTGCCTTTGGGCAACCGCAGACGCCCACCGTAGGCAGGATCACCAACCAGCGGGTGGCGCACATGCGCCATGTGCACACGGATCTGATGGGTGCGGCCACTTTCCAGCTTGCAACGAACCAGGGTATGCGCGGCAAAACGCTCCAGCAGACGGTAATGGGTGACCGCCGGTTTGCCACTGGAAACCACGGCCATGCGTTTACGATCCTGCGGATGACGGCCAATAGGTGCGTCAACTGTTGCACCACCGGTCAGCGCGCCCACCACCACGGCCTCATACTCCCGCCCCATCGTGCGCGTTTGCAACTGGTCTACCAGGGAGGTATGTGCAATCAGGCTGCGGGCCACCACCATGATGCCGGAGGTATCCTTGTCCAGGCGGTGAACAATACCTGCCCTCGGCAGGTTTTCCACTTCCGGCGCGTAATTCAGCAGGGCGTTCACCAGCGTGCCATCAGTATGGCCGGCCGCTGGGTGCACCACCAACCCGGCCGGCTTGTTAATCACCAGCAAATGCTCATCTTCGTAGACGATATCCAGGCTGATGGGTTCTGCTTCCCAGGTCACCTGCACTTCCGGCTCAGCATCGAGAGCCAGGGAATCGCCCATCATTACCTTGTCCCGCGGCTTACGGGATTTTCCATTCACCGTCAGGGCTCCGCTCTTGATCCAGGACTGCAGGCGGGAGCGGGAATGCTCGGGCATCAGTTCCGCCGCCGCCTGGTCCAGCCGTTTATCGCTGAGCTCCGGCGGTACGGTAAATTGGCCGGTAATTCGGTTTTCGGAAGTCATTCAGCCTCGTTTTCGCCGTTGGTTTCTGGCGCAGACGGCCGCCGGACAGGCGGCGATGTTACGTTTCGGTCAGATTCTGGTGCCAATATCGGGAAACACTGCACACAGACAGCCTTCCCCGTTACAATGACCAATCCAACCACAAGTTCTGAACATTATACGGGATTCCGGCATGAGATCAGTCGTTCGATTACTGCTACTTTCCACACTTTTTGCGCTGGCCGCCGGCTGTGCGTCCCAGAAGGAGGTGGAAGTCCTGCCGGAACAAACCTATTACGAGAATGCCCGTGAGGCCATGAACTCGGGCAACTTCAACGAAGCCGAACAGAACCTGGATGCCCTGGAAACCTATTATCCATTCGGCCGTTATGCCGAACAGGCCCAGCTCGATCTGATCTTTGCCCGTTACCAGAACCTCGACCTTGAAGGTTCCCGGGCTGCCGCCGACCGCTTCATTCGCCTGAATCCGCAGAGTGAGCATCTGGACTACGCGCTCTACATGAGAGGGCTCGCCTCCTATAATCTGGACCTGGGACTGGCCACACGCTATTTCCCTGTTGATGCGGCCGCACGCAATCCCGGCGAGCAATTGCAGGCGTTCCGCGATTTCTCACAGTTGCTCAACCGGTTTCCGGACAGTGACTACGCTCTGGACGCCCGCCAGCGTATGATCGCCATCCGCAATCGAATGGCCGAACTGGAACTGCACGCTGCCCGTTACTACATCAAACGTGAAGCCTACGTGGCCGCCAACAACCGTGCTCGCTACGTAGTGGAGAACTACCCGTCTTCGCCTTCAGTGGAAGAGGCTCTGATGATCATGGCGGATACCTTCCGCTTTCTGGAGCTGAAAAAGGGCGCCAACGATGCCATTGCCACGCTGAGAAAAAACTTCCCGAACAGCGACGCCTTCAATGACAACGGTGAGTACGAATCAGATCTTCTTCGCCGCCAGAACCGGTCATTGACCAACGTGGTGACCTTCGGTCTGATGGGGGATGAGTAAGAGCGGGATTACTTCCCGCTCTTCCAGCCATTGGTAATGGGATAGCGTCTGTCTTTGCCAAAGCCCCGTTCGGTAATACGAACACCGATGGGGGCCTGGCGCCGCTTGTATTCATTGATATCAACCAGCCTGACCACCCTGTCCACATCCTCGCGCTCAAACCCTTCCGCGACGATAGCATCAGCACTGTAATCGCGCTCCACGTATAGGTTCAGAATCTGATCCAGCACGTCATAGCCCGGCAAGCTGTCCTCATCTTTCTGGTCTGGCGCCAGCTCGGCTGAGGGCGGGCGGGTAATCACCCGCTCCGGAATCACTGGTGACAGGGTATTGCGGTAGCGCGCCAGCCGGAAAACCAGCGTTTTCGGCACATCCTTCAGAACATCAAAGCCACCGGCCATGTCACCGTATAGCGTGGAATAGCCAACCGCCATTTCACTCTTGTTGCCAGTCGTGAGCACCAACGAGCCAAACTTGTTGGACAGCGACATGAGCAGCACCCCCCTCAGACGAGCCTGAAGGTTTTCCTCAGTGGTATCCGGCTTTGTGCCCGCAAACGGTTCTGCCAGCGCCGCCATGAAGGCATCGTACATGGGCTCAATGGAGAACACGTCATACTGCACACCCAGAGCGGTGGCCTCGGCTTCGGCATCTTCCAGGCTGATGCTGGAGGTATACCGGAACGGCATCATCACCGCGCGCACACGCTCCTTGCCCAGGGCATCCACCGCAACCGCCAGTGTAACTGCCGAATCGATGCCGCCGGACAGGCCCAGTACTACCGACCTGAAACCATTCTTGTTCACGTAATCCCGTACGCCGGTCACCAGGGCGTTGTAGACATTGGCTTCCAGCTGCGGTTCTGGCGGTAACGGCCGAGAAATCGGCTGACAATGGTGCTCGCACAGGAAATCCACCGGGTACAGCCCCTCCTCGAACTGAGGCACCTCCGCAGACAGCCCACCCGAGTGGTCGTACGCCATGGAGCCGCCATCAAACACCAGCTCATCCTGACCGCCCACCAGGTTCACGTAGACGATGCTGACCCGGTTCTCCCGGGACTTGCGCTCGAGCAAAGCCTTGCGACGGGCCTGTTTATCGATATCGTAGGGCGAGGCATTGAGATTAAGGATAAGCCGGGCACCCGCGGCGGCGGCATCCTCGAGCGGGCCATCTTTCCAGAGATCCTCACACACGGTAATACCGACGGGCTGGCCTTTAATGTCGAGCACCAGCGTGTCGGAACCTTCGGCGAAATAGCGCTTTTCGTCAAAAACCTGGTAGTTCGGCGGGAAGCGTTTGAAGTAGCGACCGCGAATCTGACCGGCTTCAATCACCAGCGCCGCGTTATATAGCAACCCTCCAGAGCGAATAGGAGCCCCGATGACCATCGCCGGAGGCAGTGCCGCACTTTGCAGCTTTTCCAGTGCTTCGCGCACGCGAAGGTCCAGACTCGGGCGCAACAGGAGATCCTCCGGCGGGTAACCGGTCAGGCACAGCTCCGGAAAGACAACGATATCGGCCTGATGCTCCGCCCAGGCCCGCTGGGTTGCCTCCAGAATCAGATCGGTATTGCCCGGAATATCTCCAACCAGGAAATCCAGTTGCGCCATAACAACGCGGAGTTTTCTGACGGCGTTCTGGCTCTGGGATGTTTGACCGGCTTCCGGCATGGACTGGCTCCTGTAACTTGTTGCCGTTAAAAGGCTATTATAACCCGTCAACAACAAAGATTTCTCCCGCACACAGACAGATGACTCGCTCCATGGCTCAAGACACTGCCGACAAAGACAGCAAGCGCTCTGCTTTCGGGCCGCCGGCCAAGCAGCAACAGGGAAGGCTGTTCCGGATCTACAATCATTATCGCGTGGTCATCAGCCTGATGCTGCTGGGCTTGCTGCTCTTCGATCCATTCACCACCGACAGCAAGTTCCGCTGGCTGGAGTACTACCAGGCGGGCGTGGTTACCTACCTGGCAATCAATGGCTTTACCGCACTGCTACTGCTTGCCGGCTTTCAGCCAAGACAGCGGCATATCACGCTCTCCATTCTGATCGACATACTGGTAATGCATGGACTGTTACTGGCCAGCACCGGTATCACTAATGGCCTGGCCAACCTGGTTATCATTTCGGTGGCGGCGGGCAATATTCTGACACCAAGCCGGATAGGTACCTTCTACGCGGCACTGGCTGCCATCTGCTCTCTCGGCATCTCCGGCTGGGCGGTACTCGCCATCAATGAAACCGCCGACGACATTGTCCGGGCGGGTTCTCTGGGCATACTCTACTTTGCCGCGGCTTTTGTCCTGCAGGGCATTTCAAAACGGATGATCCGAAGCGAAGCCCTGGCCAGCAGCCGGGCACGGAGCATTCAGGAACTGGAACAGATCAACCAGCAGATCATCCAGCGCATGCGTACCGGCATCCTGGTGCTTGATCGTTTCGGCCAGATTCGGCTTGCCAACGCCGCCGCCGAAGAACTGCTGTTCGGTGTGAGCGCCGATGGAGAAGATCTGGAGCCCCGTGCAAGGCTACTGCCTAAACCGCTCAGGCAGGGGCTCGAAAGCTGGCTGAAAAACCCCAACATGCGGATTGAACCCTTTCAGGCGTCGTCTACCTCACCGCTTTTGCAGGCCAACTTCACGCAACTGGACCAGGAGCGGGGCGACCAGATTCTGGTGTTTATTGAAGACATGAGCAAAGTGACCCAGCAGGCCCAACAGATGAAGCTGGCCTCACTCGGACGCTTAACGGCTGGCATCGCTCACGAAATCCGGAATCCTCTCGGCGCCATAAGCCACGCTGCCCAGTTGATGGAAGAATCCCCCAGCCTGGATGAGGGGGATCTTCGCATGCTCGACATCATTCGCCGTCACTCCCGACGGGTGAATGGCATCATCGAGAATGTACTGGACCTTTCTCGCCGCCGGACCGCAAATTCCGAGCTGATAGATGTCGGCCAATGGCTTCGCGAGTTCCGGGATGATTTCGTGCAGACCGTGAATGGGGAAACGGCCACCACGATCGAATTGAATATCAGCGAGCAGATTCCACAGGCTCGTTTCGACAAGAGCCAGATTGAGCAGGTGATGGTGAATCTGTGCGACAATGGTTTGCGGTACAGCAAACAGCAGACCGGGCAAAACAGGATACAATTAATTGCGGGCGCCACGGCCGATGGCAAACGGGCTTACGTGGACGTTCGGGATTTTGGCCCGGGCATCAGTGCCGAGCATCGGCATTCCGTATTCGAGCCCTTTTTCACCACGGATAAAAGCGGAACCGGGCTTGGCCTTTACCTGGCCAGGGAGTTATGCGAAGCCAACCAGGCACACCTCTCGCTGGTCGATGACGGACAGCCGGGGTGCCGATTCCGCATAACGTTTGCTCACCCCGGGCGAATGATCTGACCAGCTGGCCATCGGGCGTTTGAATTCAACAGGGAACCGAAGACACAGAATGACTACACAGACAGCGCTGATTGTTGACGACGAGCCGGATATCCGGGATCTACTGGAAATCACCCTCACCCGGATGGGCATTACCACCTACACCGCCCCCGATCTGGCCAGCGCCAGGGAACTACTGCAGCAGCACAATCCCCAGCTCTGCCTGACAGACATGAACCTGCCCGACGGCAATGGTATAGACCTTGTTCACTGGATTCAGCAACACACTCCCTGCACCCCCGTTGCAGTGATCACCGCCTATGGCAGCATGGACACGGCTATCGAATCGCTCAAAGCCGGCGCTTTTGACTTCGTATCCAAGCCCGTGGAGCTGCCCCGCCTGCGGGAACTGGTCAACAGCGCTCTGAAGCTGTCAGAACCCCAGACCGGCGAAACCGCCGAGTCCGATGAGCCCGGCCTGCTTCTGGGCGACTCGCCGCAAATCCGGAAACTGCGCACACAGACGAAAAAGCTCGCCAGAAGTCAGGCACCGGTGTTTATCAGCGGCGAATCCGGCAGCGGCAAGGAGCTGGTCGCCCGCATGATTCACCTGCAAGGCCCCAGAAGTGACGGCCCCTTTATCGCAGTGAACTGTGGCGCAATCCCCTCGGAATTGATGGAAAGCGAGTTCTTTGGCCACAAGAAGGGCAGCTTCACCGGAGCCGTCGAGAACAAGCAGGGCCTGTTCCGCTCTGCCGATGGTGGCACCCTGTTTCTGGACGAAGTGGCCGACCTCCCACTGGCCATGCAGGTAAAACTGCTGCGTGCTATCCAGGAGAAAGCCGTCCGCCCGGTCGGCGATACCAAAGAAGTGCCGGTGGACATCCGGGTGCTCAGCGCCACCCACAAAAACCTCCCGGAACTGGTGCAGGAAGGCGACTTCCGCCAGGATCTGTTCTACCGGATCAACGTCATCGAACTGGCCGTTCCGCCGCTGCGCGAGCGCGCCGAGGATATCCCCCTGCTGGCCGAGCACATTCTCCAACGCATAGCGCGGGAATACGAGTGCGACCCGGCCAAACTCACCGCGGCCGCCATCGAACGACTCAAAGGCTACGAGTTTCCCGGTAACGTTCGTGAACTGGAGAACATCCTGGAACGCGCTTTTACCCTGTGCGATGAAGACCTGATTGATGCCGGAGATCTGCATCTTGGCGGCGGTGTCGTGCCAGCGGGCTCCGCCTCCGCGACCAGAGAGACGGAGTCAGAAACGGATGCTGCCGCAGCTCCGGTGCCTGAGGGTGAGATCGATCTTGAGGGCTATCTGGAAAGCATCGAGAGACAGGCCATTGAAAAAGCACTGGAAGCGACACGGTGGAATAAAACGGCGGCGGCCAAGCGACTGGGGATCAGCTTTCGGGCCTTGAGGTACCGGTTGAAGAAACTGGGGATGGAGTAATCCAGAAGTAGACTCAGTACTTAGAATCAGGCCAGCGGCCTGGGTTAGGATTGTCAGGCTCTGAACAGGATGTACAGAGCTCATCAGATAACCTCAGACAAGGACGTTCGCTATGCGTTACACAATACGCAGTGGCGGGTTTACGCTTATAGAGCTGACCCTTACGCTATCTATCATGGCCATTCTGGCTACCTTGGCCAGTGTCTCCTGGCCCCAACTGATCACCTCAACGCGCCACACGGATACAGTCAATCAGATCCATCGCATGTTTGCCAGTGCCCGCTCACTGGCCGTCACCCGCAGGACAGTGATCACGGTATGCCCACTTACACCGGCGCAATCCTGCATCGACGACTGGAACCGACCGGTTCACGTGTTCCTTGACGCCGACAACGACAAGCGTCCGGATAATGGGCGTAGCCATCAGGTTTTCCACCTCAACGACAACCAGGCGAGACTCCATACTCGAACCGCCGGCCGGGGCTACTTCCAGTTCGCTTCAACCGGAATGAGCCGCGGCACAATGGGGAGCATAGTGGTGTGCTCCGGAACCCAGCCAAACGATATCAGAATGAGCTACCTGGCCCTGAATATCGGCGGACGTCTACGCAGCCTCGATGACGAAGACCGGGACGGAACCATCAGGTTACCGTGGGGCACCACCGTGGTCTGTTCCTGATCGCACACCGGGATAGCGGGTACGAGGTCTCATTTTATCAGACGCTCGTACCGCTCATTCCCTGACAACTACCTTTTATCGCAAGACTCATGGACTGTACGACTCATTCTGCTGTAATTGAGGCTGTATTAATGGGCAGGATGGCATATGAGGAACAGAACTGCGGGTTTTACGCTAATTGAGCTCATGGTGACGATGGTCATTCTCGCGCTTGTCGCAACCATCGCCATTCCGGGATTTGGCAGGTTAATCGATAACAACCGACTGGTATCAGGTACCAACCTGCTTGTTTCATCCATCAAGCTGGCCAGATCGGAAGCTATCAAGCGTGGCGAGAACGTGACCCTCAGCACCGATGGCGGGCTCGACAGTGGCTGGTGCGTCCATGAGGGCGGTGCTGCCGGTGATTGCACAAACAACCAGATTCGTGTTTTTGAGGCTCCCGGCAATCTGACGTATACCGAATCAGCGGCCGACATCGTGTTTGACCGCCGAGGTTTTCTGGTACCGCAGGCAGCCCAGACATTTACGGTCGCTCCCGTTGGCTGCGCTGCCGGGGATATACGGTTTCGGACTATTCGAATCAGTCCGGTAGGGCGAACTGAAGTGGAAGACGGAGTATGCCCGTGACGATCAATTCCCTAAATCACACAGTTAATTCGCACAGCCCCATGGCTCTGACCCGCCAGGCAGGTATCGGACTCATTGAGATACTGGTCACCGTCCTGATTCTCGGTATCGGGATTCTGGGCGTCGCATCGACACAGGTGGTCTCCCTGCAGATGAACACGCAATCGCAAAGCCGCAGCCAGGCGGTTCTGCTGGCGGAGGATCTGCTTGACCGAATTCGAGCCAATCCGGATAACATCGCCGGCTACGCACTGGCTCAAGGCGATGCCCAAGGCGCTGATGGCGGCGCCTGCGACACATCCTTCGTCCCGGCAAACGGGAGTGTAGCTGCAAATGATCTGGCAACCTGGGAAAACAACCTGGCTTGCCTGCTCCCGGATGCAGAACGCACAGTTGTCATTGACGGCCTCAACAACACGGTCACTGTGACGATCGACTGGGATCAAAACGACCAGGCAATGAACCCCGTAGTGGTGAGGACTCAGATCTGATGGCGCACACTATCCAAGCAAGAGCTCACGCTTCCGCTCCCCGTTGGCAATCCCAGCGCGGACTTTCACTCGTGGAGTTGCTGATTGCAGTTGCACTGGGCCTGCTGTTGACGCTTGGCGTCACACAGATTTATCTGAGCGGAAACGAAACGTATCGCCAAACCCAGGGACTTGCCCATGCACAAGAGAGCGCACGCTTTGTGTCTGCGATCCTCGCCCCGGATTTCCGGTCCGCAGGCAGCTTTGGCTGCCTCGCAGAGATGGGCCGGCCGCTGGACCAGGTTGTCGATAATCGATTGAATGGTGGCCTGCTGATGCCATTGGGGCGGCCCGTCCAGGGCTGGGATTTCAACGGCACAGGACCCAGCGACAGCGTTACCCTTCCCGCCGCTCTGAACACACCGGGTGCGGGCAGTTGGTCCTCTGGTAATGCTGGCGCGCAGCTGCCGGCCCAGTTGGCCGGCTCGGTACTGGCCAATTCAGACGTGGTCGTTATAAACGCCCTCACCCCCCTGAGCGTGCCTGTAAACGCAGCGAACCCTCAGAACGGCAACAGCATCAACCTCGTTGATAACTCCGAGGTGCCCGTCAACCGGATCGTACTGGCAACACTGGGAGACTGTTCTGAAGGCGAGTTGTTTCAAAAGAGCAATAACTTCAACTCGAGCTCAGTGACCATGGCAGGCGGCAATGTCATACCAGGCAATAATGGCAACAATTTCAACCTGGCATATGACTCTGAAACACGAGTGTATGAATTTACCTCTATGGCTTACTACATCGGTCAGGGCACCAACGGAGAACCCGCCCTGTTCAGACGACTGATGACACCGTTAGAACCCCCACAGGAACTCGTGTCAGGGGTCGAGACGCTGCAACTCCTGTATGGCGTCGACACGGTTGGAGACGAAGCCGCAGACGATTATGTTCCCGCCAACCTCGTGGCTAACTGGGATTCGGTTTCAAGCGTCCGATTTGCGGTAATCACCCGCAGTCGGGACGAGGTGCTTGATGAAGAAAACGATCGGTTGTTTGACGTCCTGGGCAGCGAAGTGTCCCAGGCCAACAACGGTGACAGACGAGTTCGACTGGTTTCCGTCGGCACCACCACCATCAGAGGTAGAATGCAATGATTGACGCAGTCTCCCCAGGTTATCCGCTCGCGAATGGCCAGTTTCCTGGACAACAGCAAGGCGCCACCCTGATCGTCGCCCTGGTCATGCTGCTGTTGATATCCCTGCTGGCTATCGGAGGCATGCAGGGATCCATCATGCAGGAACGGATGGCCAGCAACGCCCATGATGGAGCTCTTTCGTTTCAGGCATCCGAAGCAGCCCTGCGACAGGCAGAAGACGATATTCTGAACAGTCTGCCGACACGCCTCACGGCTTTCGATGAGCCGCTGATTGCGACCCCGTGGCTCTGGGATGGCACCAATCCGACTCGCCTGGGCGTTGGTAATGCCGGCCCGGATGTCAGCGCACAGCCGATTTACCACATTGCCCGACTGGCCGATGTCTGCCCGATTGAACCGGGCCAACCCTGCTTTGAGAGGTATATGACAACTGCCCGAGCCCAAGGCGGCAGTGCCGAGGCAGTGACGGTTCTGCAGTCAACCGTTCTGCTACCGCCTCAGTGATAAAGAAAACCATAAACGAACATCAGATTAGGATTGCTCATTCCATTCGGAGAGCCAGTTATGAAAAAGATCTTCCGCAAACGGCTACAGTCGAGAAAGCTGTCAAAGCTGACCACCTTCGGTGTCAGTGCGGCGTTTTCTATCCTGACCGCACAATCTGCGATCGCTCAGGTAAACCTGTCACAAGTGCCACTGTTTCTGAAGGAATCAGTGGATCCCAACCTGGTTTTCATTTTTGACGACTCGGGCTCCATGGGCTGGCGTTTTATGCCAGACGATTTGAGCGGGCGAGCGGGCAACAACTATTACTACTCCAGCCACGTCAATAAAATCTATTATGACCCGTCGGTGACCTACACGCCGCCCTACAAGCCAGATGGCAGTAGCCGGTATCCGAACTCGTCCTACACCAACGCGTGGGTCAACGGTTTTGATCAATCAGAGGGTACGGACGACCTGCGCAATGATATTCGGTTTGACCAGATTGGCAGCATCGAGCAAGGCTTCTATATGCAGTTCAACTCCTCAACGAGTTGTGACAGCAACCCCAGGCAAAACAGTTGTTATACAGCCGTATTGCTAAACAATGCCTCCGCCGAGGAAAAACAGAACTATGCCAACTGGTTTTCCTATTACAGCACCCGGGCATTGGCCGCAAAATCCGGTATAACTGAAGCCTTCTTTGACCTCCCCGAGAACATTAGAGTTGGCTATGGTGCGATCAACGTCAACGGAAGAACCATTGATGGTGTTAACACTGACACGCTGGTGAGCGGGGTGCGTCCGTACACAGCGGCACGCCGACAAACCTTCCTGACCTGGCTGCACGGTAAGAGCATCAATGGCGGCACCCCGTTGCGGACCGCGCTCAAGGATGTTGGTCAATATTATTCCCGAACGGACAACCTCGGGCCCTGGGGTGAAGTGCCCGGCACCAATGACAACACGTCGCATATCGAATGCCGTCAAAGCTTTTCTATCCTTATGACGGACGGTATCTGGAACGGCAGCAGTCCGCAGGTAGGCAATGCGGATGGAACCGGTGGCCCCACCTACAACAATCCCGACCCCAACGGTAAAAACTTCACCTACCAGGCGGTGTCGCCGTTTTCGGACAGCTATTCCAACACTCTCGCAGACGTGGCAATGAAATACTGGAAGACCGATTTGAGAACGGACCTGGCCAATAAAGTGCCGGTTTCTTCGACAGATCCGGCCTTCTGGCAGCACATGACTACGTTTACCATCGGCCTGGGTGTGACCGGCGACATCAAGGAAGCCGACGCGCTGGCCGCACTGGACTCGAGCAAAAATATCACCATTAACTGGCCAGAGCCCGGCGCCGACCAAAGCCCGGATAATATCGATGATCTGCTACACGCAGCCATTAACGGCCGGGGCGGTTATGCCAGCGCCCAGAATCCAACCGAATTCACCACTGAAATCCAGGGCTTCCTGGGCGATGTCATTGCACGTTCTGAAACCTCTGCATCCTCGGCAGCAGTGAGTTCAGCAGTGCTCCGCACCGATTCCCTGGGTTTCTTCGCTGGATTCAGGAGTCAGGACTGGTCTGGAACGTTAACCGCCTTCAATTTTGATCAAGGCTCAGAAGCCTGGAATGCTGAAGAAGTCCTCGCCAGCACTCAACCGCAGGCGCGCAAGCTGATTACCCACAATGGCAGTGCCGGGGTTGAGCTGGAGTTTGCATCGGCCAGCTCGCTGTCGAATCTGTCGACGGCACAGCAGAATGCTCTGAACGCCGACCCTACGCTCAACTCCACCCAGGACAACCTTGGGCACAATCGAATTGCATGGCTCCATGGGGATAACAATGCCCACCCGACGTTAAGAGACCGGCTGGTTCAGGACGACGGTGGCGCCAGCGTTTTGCGCCTGATGGGCGATATCATCAATGCCAACCCTCAGTTCGTGGGTAAAACCAACTATGGTTTCGCCCGGCTCCCGGACCCTGAGGGGGTCGCTTACCGGAATTTCAGGTCCACGTCCTCGTATCAAAACCGTGTCGATGCGCTCTACGTACCCGCAAACGACGGCATACTCCATGCGTTCAATAGCGAAACCGGGGAAGAGTTGTTTGGCTACATCCCCTCCGAGCTATTGCTGCCCTCGGGGTCAAAAACCTACGCACGAATCTCTGAGCTGATGCAGCCCAACTACACCCATAAATATTTCATGGATGGCACACCCCGTGTCCAGGACGCCTACATCGACAAGTCTGGCGGCGGGACGCAGTCCTGGCGCACGGTGCTGCTGGGAGGCATGGGCATCGGTGGAAAAACCGTTTTCGCACTTGATGTCACCAACCCGGGTTCTTTCTCTCCATCGGATGACGTTCTATGGGAGTTTTCACACCCGAACCTGGGCTATGGCGTAACCGATCCGCAGATTTCCCGGCTGGGCGATGGCACCTGGGTGGCCCTGTTCGGCAATGGCTACAATGGCGACAGCGGGCAATCGAGCTTGTTCGTTGTGGATCTTGAGACCGGTACCCTGATCAAAGAAATTCAGACTGGAGCAGGCTCTGCCACCAGCCCCAATGGACTGGCATCAGTGACAGTAACCAGCTTTCCTGAAACCGACCCGGTAACCCGTTATGCCTACGGTGGAGACCTGTTGGGCAACCTCTGGAGGTTTGACCTGACAGGGCGAGTGTCTAATTGGTCCGCGACCAAGGTATTTACAGCGCAAAGTCCAGCGGGAAATAGCCAGCCGATCACTGTGGCCCCGCGCGTGGCGCTTAATCCAAACGACAGCGATGAACTGGTTGTCGCCTTCGGCACCGGTAGTTTCCTCCGCAGCGGGGACGAAGGTGACTACGATATTCAGTCGCTTTATGCCATCAAGGATGATTTGAACAAGAGCGGATTAGCGCGCTCAGACCTGCTGGAGCAAACCATCACCAAACAGGAAAGTATCAGTGTCAGCAAGGCATCCGGAAATGGATCCAATAGCTTCATTGTCCGAGACACCTCCGGCAACAGCCTGACAACCCAAAGTGGCTGGTACCTGGATCTGGCTTATAACGGGAATAAGGTAGGCGAACGGGTGATCAGTCGTGCCACCTTCCCATTTGGTGTTAACCCGGATCGGGTGCGTTTCACGACCGTTATTCCAGACCGCGACCCCTGTGGCAGCGGACGAACAGGGTTTCTGATGGACCTCAGGCTGAGCACAGGTGCGCCCTCAGACACGGCAGTTTTCGACCTGAACAGCGACGGTAAATTCAATACCGGCGATATTACCGGGGGGTATGCGCCCAGTGGTATCCAGGTTGGGTATGGTGGCGAAAACCGGACCATAGCCACGTCCGACGGTGACGCGGAGATCGTCATTCCGGGGCTGGACCCGACTCAGTTGTCACCCGGCGATCCATGCGAGGATGGCTTATGCGCCAGATCGCTCGACACAAACATCGGAAGACAGACCTGGGAGCAGCTTCGTTAAGAAGCTGGTCCCAAAACTGACTCAACCTAGAAACGGGATTGACCATGAAGAATCCGTTCAAGCTTCTCGGCGTTCGCCGAATCAACAAGAAAACCCTGGGCAGTTTAGGCGCCCTATTGGTCGCGATATCCATTTCTTCCGGCCTTCAGGCTCAGGAGGAGATCGCTGACGGCACACCTATGAATACAAATGATCGTTTTTACGAGGGGGCCATAAACGCCATCCACGCTGAGGAATCCATCCTGATCGTCGATGATGAGTCCTTCACGCTCGACAGACTCGTCCAGTTCAGGAATACCGTCTGGTCACGAGAACAGGTGCTGCAGCAAATTCAGCCAGGAGACTCCATCAGACTGGAACTGTCGCCCGATACTGCGGGCGGCTCGGGGCCAACAGTGGCGGTGGGTCTCAGCGTTATACGCGATTGATCCGCCAAAACACATTCCAGAGTAAGGATCTATTACCTTGAAGATTCAATCGAATGCCGGTTTCACATTGGTCGAGCTCATGATCGCGGTTGCAATCATCGCGATCATAGCTGCAATAGCCCTGCCGCTCTACCAGAACCAGGTGGAACAAACCCGACGAACCACAGCCCAGGCAGACCTGTTGGAACTGGCCCAGTGGATGGAAAGACGCTACTCAAACGGCTTTGACTACAGAGATGGTGGGAATAATCCAGTATTGCCCTTCACGCAATCGCCGCAAACAGGCACAGCGTTTTATAACATCAGCTTTTCCGTGAACGCGACGCGCGACACCTATACTCTGCAGGCGGTCCCCACGGGTGCTCAAGCCAATGATGATTGCGGCACGCTGACGCTGAACGATGAAGGCGTCAGAGGCGCAGCCCAGGCGGGCTGCTGGTAACATCAAAACGAATTGATAGCCCTTCAGGTTCAGTCGATTTGAAGGGCGTCAATCCTCAGTTCTTTCGGCATCGAGAAGACAATGTTCTCCTCCCGGCCGGAGACTTCCTCGGGTTCTTCCCCGCCCAACTCCTTGAGTCGGGCAATCACGTCGGCAACCAGCACCTCCGGAGCCGACGCTCCAGCAGTGACTCCTACGGCCTTCTTGCCCTCAAGCCATTGCGGCTCTATCTGGGCAGCCTCATCAATCAGGTAAGCAGGCGTGCCCATGCGCTCAGCCAGTTCCCGCAGGCGATTGGAGTTGGAGCTATTGGGGGAGCCCACCACCAGCATCAGATCACAGTCACCGGCCAACTGCTTGACCGCGTCCTGCCGATTCTGGGTGGCGTAGCAGATGTCGTCTTTGCGGGGGCCTTCGATTTTCGGGAATTTCGCGCGCAGGGCGTCGATTACCCGTGCGGTATCGTCCATGGACAGCGTGGTTTGGGTAACGAAGGACAAACGGCTGGCGTCTTTCACTTCCAGCTTTTGCACGTCGGATTCGTCTTCCACCAGATAGATGTCGCCGCCGTTGCTGTGATCGTACTGGCCCATGGTACCTTCCACTTCCGGGTGTCCATGGTGGCCAATCAGGATGCACTCGCGGCCATCACGGCTGTAACGCATCACTTCCATATGCACTTTGGTGACCAGCGGGCAGGTAGCGTCGAACACTTTCAGGCCGCGCCGGGCGGCTTCGTTCTGTACCGCCTGGGATACGCCGTGGGCACTGAAGATCACCAGTTTGTCGTCGGGCACTTCGTCCAACTCGTCGACAAAGATCGCGCCCCGGTTGCGCAGGTTGTCTACCACGAATTTGTTGTGGACCACTTCGTGGCGCACGTAGATAGGCGCTCCGAACACGTCCAGCGCGCGGTTTACAATTTCTATGGCACGGTCTACGCCGGCACAGAAGCCACGGGGGTTAGCGAGTCGAATGTGCATAATCAGTGTGTCGGCCCTGCTGGTTCAACGTCGATAATCTGAACTTCAAAGCTCAGTGTATGCCCTGCCAGCGGGTGATTAAAGTCCACATCCACCTGGTCACCTTCTACCCGCTTGATCACCCCGGGCAGTTCCTGCTGGCGCGCGTCGGCGAAGGAAATCACCACACCCGGCTCCAGAACCATGTCAGCACTGAATTCGTGGCGCTTGAAGGTCTGGATATTGCCGGGGTTGTGCTGGCCGAAGGCTTTTTCCGGCGGCACTTCAAAGGTTTTGTGGTCGCCGGCTTTCAGGCCCATCAGGTAGGCTTCGAAATTTTCCGGCAGGTTTTCATCACCGATTTCCAGGGTAGCCGGCTCTTTGTCGAAGGTGGAATCCACAGTTTCGCCGTCTTCAAACTTCAGGGCGAAGTGCAGTTTTACTCGGGTTCCCTTATCGATGGGCAGTTCTTTCATGGGGTTCAGTTGCTCCTGTCAGCATCGCCGCTGGCACCAGCGGGTTTGCGGAATGCATCGATGATCATCATGGCAGCACCAATGGTGATAGCGGTGTCGGCCAGGTTAAAGGCCGGGAAATGCCAGTCCTGCCAGTAGAAATGCAGGAAGTCCACCACGTAACCATGCACCACCCGGTCGTATACGTTGCCGATGGCGCCACCAAGGATCAATACGATGGCAATCGCGGTCCAGGTTTCATCGGCTTTGAGTTTTCTCAGCCAGCCCACCAGCACCACACTGACCACGACCGCCAGGGCGACAAAGAACCAGCGCTGCCAGCCGGCGGCATCGGCCAGGAAGCTGAATGCCGCGCCAGTGTTGTGCAGTAGCGTCAGGTTGAAACTGGGCAGTACCGGTACCGGGTCACCGTAGGTCAGCATAGCCGTGGCTATGGCTTTGGTGCCCAGGTCAATGGCGATGACCAGCACCGCCAGCCACAGCCATTTCAGTTTACTGCCAGTGCTTTCAGTCATGACCGCATCCATCAGGCGTATGCACGGGTTTCACCCGGGCCTTCCACATTGGTCACGCAACGGCCACACAGATCGCTGTACTGCTCGTTCTGCCCCACGTCTTCACGGTGGTGCCAGCAGCGTTCGCACTTGGCGTGAGTCGCCGGGGTCACTTTCACCAGCAGACCTTCCAGGTTGGTTTGCTCTACGCCGGCCGCTTCGCTCACCGGCTTAACGGTGGCTTCAGAGGTAATCAGCACAAAGCGCAGCTCTTCACCAAGATAGTTCAGTCGCTCGGCCAGGCTACCTTCGCAGTAAAGAGTCACTTCCGCGCTCAATGAGCCTTTGATTTCACCTCGGGCACGGACTTCTTCCAGGCACTTGTTGACCGCCTCTTTCACAGCGTAGATTTCACGCCAGTAGTCACGGCCTAACTCGAAGCCCTCAGGCAGCGCAGTCAAGCCCTCGTACCAGGTTTCGTAGAACACGGTGTCGCCGCGCCTACCCGGCAGGTGCTGCCAGATTTCATCAGCGGTGAAGCTAAGGATTGGCGCAATCCAGCGCACCAGGGCTTCGGCTACATGATAGAGCGCGGTCTGGCAGGAACGTCGCGCCAGGCTGTCGGCCTGGGTGGTGTACTGGCGGTCCTTGATGATGTCCAGGTAGAAGCCACCCAGGGTGGCTTCACAGAAGTTGTACACCTTCTGGTAGATCCGAAGGAAGGCATAGTTGCCGTAGTCTTCATGCAGTTCGTTCTGGAGCTGCAGGGCGCGGTCGACCATCCAGCGATCCAGGGCAATCATGTCTTCCGGCGCGACCATATGCTGGTCCGGATCAAACCCGGTCAGGTTGCTCAACAGGAAGCGTGCAGTGTTGCGGATACGGCGATAGCCGTCTGCAGTCTGGCGCAGGATATCCTTGGAAACGCTCATCTCACCGCTGTAGTCGGTGGCAGAGACCCACAAACGCAGGATGTCTGCACCCAGCTCGTTCATGACTTCCTGTGGGGCGATAACGTTACCCAGGGACTTGGACATCTTGTAGCCCTTGGCATCCACAGTGAAGCCGTGAGTGAGCACTTGCTTGTACGGCGCCACGCCATTCATGGCAATGGAGGTTTTCAGGGATGACTGGAACCAGCCACGATGCTGGTCAGAGCCTTCCAGGTACATATCGGCCGGGAACTGGCCCAATTCTTCACGTACCCGCAATACAGAGTCATGGGTGACACCCGAGTCAAACCAGACGTCCAGGGTATCCAGCACCTTTTCGTACTGGTCAGCATCGGCGCCCAGCAGTTCGTTCTGGTCAATGTCGTACCAGGCATCGATGCCGCCGGTTTCCACCGCCTGGGCGACTTTCTCGATCAGCTCCTGGGTGTTCGGGTGCAGCTCCTGGGTTTCCTTATGGATAAACAGGGTGATCGGCACGCCCCACGTGCGCTGACGAGAAATACACCAGTCCGGGCTCTGCTCGAACATGGCCTCGATGCGATTCTGGCCCCAGGCCGGCACCCAGCGCACGCCTTTGATGGCTTCCAGGGCATCGGCGCGCAGGTTAAGCTTGTCCATGCTGATGAACCACTGGGGCGTAGCCCTGTAGATCAGCGGGGTCTTGGTGCGCCAGCAGTGCGGGTAGCTGTGGCGGAATTTTTCCGAGCGTACCAGCTTGCCTTCGCGTTCCAGCGCGGCGCATACCGGCTCATCGGCCTTGTATACGTGCACACCAGCGAATTCGCCGGCCGCGTCGGTATAGGTGCCGTCGGCTTTCACCAGGTTGAGGGTGCCAATGCCGTATTCCTTACCCACCACGAAGTCTTCCATACCATGGTCAGGCGCTGTGTGTACTGCACCGGTACCGGCGTCCAGGGAAACGTGGTCACCCAGCAGCACAGGCACTTGCTTGTCGTACACCGGATGTTGCAGCAACTGGTTTTCCAGTGCGGAACCGGAGACGTTGGCCAGCACTTTGTAGTCTTCCACACCCCAGCGAGCCATGATGCCCTGCACCATGTCCGTGGCCAGAATCATTCGCTCAGCGCCGTGGCCGACATCTAACTGTACCAGTGCGTATTCAATATCGGCACCGATGGACACCGCCTGGTTGGCGGGAATCGTCCAGGGAGTCGTGGTCCAGATCACCAGGGATACATCGCCCTCACCTTCGCTGGTTCCGAAGGTTTTCAGTACGGCGTCCTGATCCACGACAGTGAAGCGCACGTCAATCTGGGTTGAAGTTTTGTCCTGGTATTCAACTTCGGCTTCTGCCAGTGCGGACTGACCAACCACACTCCAGTAAACCGGCTTGAAGCCCCGCACCAGGTGGCCCTTGGCGACGATCTTGCCCAACGCCCGGACAATGCCCGCCTCCACTTTCGGATCCATGGTCAGATAGGGCTTGTCCCACTCACCCATCACGCCCAGGCGGATAAAGTCGGCCTTCTGGCCTTCGATCTGTTTGGTGGCGTAGTCTCGGCAGGCCTGGCGGAAGGTTTTGTAGTCCACCTTCACGCCGGCCTTGCCGATTTCCTGCTCAACCTTGTGCTCGATGGGCAGACCGTGGCAATCCCAGCCCGGCACGTAGGGTGCGTCGTAGCCCATGAAACTGCGGGATTTCACGATCATGTCTTTCAGGATCTTGTTGACCGCATGCCCGATGTGAATGCTGCCGTTAGCGTAGGGAGGGCCATCGTGCAGGATGAACTTCTCACGACCTTGGCGCTGCTTGCGCAGATTGCCGTAAACGTTCAGGTCCTGCCAGTGCTTGAGCATGTCCGGCTCGCGCTTGGCCAGGTTACCGCGCATGGGGAACGCGGTTTCCGGCAGATTCAGGGTATGCTTGTAGTCGCTCATGTCTGTGTGCGTACTCTTGGTTGGTCAGTTGAATCAGGTTTCCGGGGTGGCGGGGTTCTCCGCCAACCAGGCCCGGGCATGCTCAAAATCCCGGGCGATCTGTTGCCGAAGTTCGTCAACAGAGTCGAATTTCACTTCGTCCCGCAGGCCATGGCGGAACACGACTTCCAGGTGCTGGCCATAAAGTGTGCCAGCAAAGTCAAACAGGTGCACTTCCAGCGATGGTCGCTTGCCATCTACCGTGGGGCGCAGGCCGATGTTCGCCACGCCATCACGCCATTCCCCGGTATCGAGCCGGGCCCTCACCACGTAAACCCCTCTCAGCGCCGGCATCTGATGCAGCAGGATATTGGCGGTGGGCGCGCCGATCTGCCGGCCCAGCTGCCGGCCATATACCACCCGCCCATGGATCCGGTAAGGGTGCCCCAAGAGTCGCTCGGCTTCCTCAAGTCCGTTCACATTCAGGGCGTTGCGCACCCGGGTGCTACTCACCCGCTCTCCGTCCACGACAACGGTGCGGGTATTCTCAACTGTAAAGCCCCGTTCCTGCCCCACGCTTTGCAACAGCCTGAAGTCGCCGGCCCGGTCGCAGCCGAAGCGGAAGTCGTCGCCCACCACCAGGTGACGAACCCCAAGGCCATGGATCAGCACATCCTCGATAAAGCCCATGCCGGAATAGCTGCGGAAGGTTTCGTCAAAGCGGATACACAGCACCACATCAACGCCTTCGCCAAGCAGAGCTTCAAATTTCTGGCGAAACGGCATCAACCGGGGAGGCGCTTCCGCCCCCTTGAAAAATTCCTGGGGCTGAGGCTCGAAAATCATCACCACAGACGGCAGGTTAAGTGCCTGAGCCTTGCCTCTGACCTGATCGATGATGGTTTTGTGGCCCCGATGAACGCCGTCAAAGTTGCCGATAGTGGCCACGCACCCATCGGCCAGCGGAGAATCCGCACTTCCCGCGATACGCTTGAGATTGGTCAGGCCTCGAATCAGACGCATGTACTGCGAACCCTAATGCTGCCAATGGCTTTCGGCGCGCCGGCGCGAACGCGCGACGCACTGGTGAGAAAACGCGCGATTATACCCCAGGAGCGGGCGTGGTAGAAATGACGATGCCTTACTTCTGGCGGAATTGCCGCACGCGAACACCTGCAAGGGCCAGCGCAACAAAATAGGCGAGAACCCCAGCCACAACCAGAATCGTCATTTCCGAAGCCCTCTGCAGGCCAGTAAAGGCCAGCCATTGGCCAACCGGCACGTTCAGCCAGAGGATCACCGCTGCCAGCGCGCTGTTCGCAACCGCCAGCTGCATCAGGAACTTCGGCCAGCCCGACTGGCTTTTCCAGGCGCCTTCCTTGCGAAGTCCGCGCCAGAGCAGATAACCGTTGAGCCAGGCAGAAAGCGATGTCGCCAGCGCAAGCCCGGCATGCGCCAGCGGCACGATCAGCGCCAGGTTAAACATCATATTGGCGACCATGGCGATCACACCAATCTTTACCGGGGTTTTGGTATCTTCCCGGGCGAAAAAACCCGGTGCCAGCACCTTGATCAACATGAACGCCAACAAACCCGCAGAATAGGCCCGCAGACTTTGTGCTGACATCGCGACATCGCGATCGGTCACTTCGCCGTAGTGGAACAGAGTTGCGATCAAGGGCTCTGCCAGCAAAGCCAACGCCAGGGCGGCCGGCACGCCGATCAGCAGAACGGCCCGCACAGCCCAGTCCAGGGTCGCTGCAAACTGGTCCGCAGATGCTGCCGCATGCTTGCGCGACAGACTGGGCAGAATCACCGTGGCGATCGCAATACCGAACACCCCCAATGGCAACTCCGACAAACGGTCGGAATAGTACAGCCAGGACACGCTCCCGGTTTGCAGGAAGGAGGCCAGCACGGTATCCAGTAACAGATTGATCTGGCTGACCGAAACCCCGAACAGCGCCGGCGCCATCAGCTTCAGGATACGGCTCACCCCTTCGTGCCGATAATCGATCCGAGGCCTGGGCAGAAGCCCCAGGCGCATCAGAAACGGCAACTGGAAAAACAGCTGCAAGGCACCGGCAATGAACACACCCCAGGCCAGGGCCATCACCGGCTCATCCATCACCGGTGTGAGGAAAATGGCCGCCGAAATCATCGCCAGGTTCAGTAAGACCGGAGTGAAGGCCGGCACCGCAAACCGGTCATAACTGTTGAGAATGCCACCCGCAAAGGCGGTCAGGGATATCAACAGCAGATACGGAAAGGTAATGCGCAGCATCTCGCTGGTGAGCGCAAACTTGACGTCGTCACCCAGAAATCCTGGCGCAAACACCGCGGTCAGCACCGGCGAGCCGAGCATCGCAACAAGCGTTACCGCCAGAAGCACCAAACCCAGAGAACCGGCCACGGCGTCTACCAGGCGTTTCACTTGCGAAATATCCTGCGTTTCCCGATAGGATGACAACACCGGCACAAAAGCCTGAGAAAACGCACCTTCGGCAAACAGACGCCGGAGGAAGTTGGGAATCTTGAATGCCACGAAAAACGCGTCAGCCCCCGCTCCCGCGCCAAAATAGCGGGCAATCACCATATCCCGAACCAGCCCCAACACCCGGGACAGCATGGTCATCATCCCGACCACGCCAGACGATCTCAACAATCCCGGCGCCCTGGGCGGTTCTGACTTTCCTGTTGAGGGTGGCTTTCGTTGTTCGGAAGACATGATTTCGGCGTCCAGAATCCTGAGTGGAAGCTACGGGCCATCTCGGTAATCCACAAGGCGGAGTAACGCCCCCCGGCCAGCCCCAGCGCTGCGATGCCGGAGTGTATCACAGGGCTTTGCAGGCGAGGCACGAACCGTGCGGCGGCCTTGACATTTCGGGCATTCAGCGGCATAGTTCCGCGTCATTTATTTCGACGCGCTGGTTTTGGCGCGCCCGCGATGTAAAAATTTCTTTTTTATAGCAACGAATTTTCAGGAGTTTTACGGTGGCAAATTCCCCGCAAGCCAAGAAGCGCGCTCGTCAGAACGAGAAAAACCGCAAGCATAACGCCAGCCTGCGTTCCATGGCACGCACCTACATGAAAAAGGTCGACGCCAAGATCAAGGCCGGCAACCACGATGAAGCCCAGGCTGCTCTGAAAGAAGCTCAGCCGATCATGGACAGCATGGTCAACAAAGGCATCTTCGCCAAGAACAAGATTGCTCGCCACAAGAGCCGTCTGAACGCCAAAATCAAGGCTCTGAAAAGCGCCTGATTCTGTGCGAAATAAAAAAACCGGCTAATCAGCCGGTTTTTTTGTGTCTGAATCAAGCGAAAAAGATCAAACCACCACCAGATTATCCCGATGGATCATCTCCTCATCGGACACATAACCCAGAACATCATTAATGCGATCACTGGACCGGCCCGAGATGGCCCTGGCTTCATCAGCATCATAGTTAACCAGCCCCCGCGCGATTTCTTTGCCAGTCAGATCGACACAGGAGACCATCTCCCCCCTCCGGAACTGCCCGGACACAGCCTTCACACCCACCGGCAACAGACTCCGTCCACCCTGGCGCAACACCTTCACCGCACCATCATCCAGCGTGAGCTTGCCCCGGGTTTGCAAGTGACTGGCAATCCACTGCTTTCTGGCCGCCAGCCGCCCCTGCTCCGGCAACAACAAGGTACCAATCACATCACCCTGGCGTAATCGGGCAATCACATGCTCAATCCGGCCACCAACAATCACCGTAAACGCGCCTGAGCGAGCCGCTAACCGGGCCGCCCTCAGCTTGGTCTGCATACCACCGCGCCCGAGCGCTCCGGCACCACCGCCGGCCATGGCATCCAGCTCGCGATCTTCCGCCCTGCGCTCGGTCACAAGCACGGCATCGCCGTGCTTGCGGGGGTCTTTATTAAACAACCCCACCTGATCGGTCAGAATAATCAGACCATCCGCCTCAATCAGGTTGGCCACCAGCGCACCCAGGGTGTCGTTATCACCAAAGCGGATCTCGTCGGTCACCACCGTATCGTTCTCGTTCACGATCGGCACCACACCGTAATCCAGCAACGTACGCAGGGTACTGCGGCCGTTCAGGTAACGCTTGCGGTCGGAGAGGTCGTCGTGGGTCAGCAGAATCTGCGCCGTATGGATATCATGGCGCTTGAACTGGGCCTCCCAGGTCTGCACAAGCCCCATCTGCCCCACAGCAGCCGCAGCCTGCAACTCGTGCAAGTGCTGGGGGCGAACTGTCCAACCAAGGCGACTCATGCCTTCGGCGACCGAGCCGGAGGACACCACCACCACCTCCACCCCTTCGGCAATCAGCTCTGCGATCTGATCTACCCACAACCCCAATGCGGCCACATCCAGACCTTTGCCATCATTGGTCAGCAAGGCACTACCGATCTTGACCACCAGGCGGCGGGCCTGTCGAAGCTGGAGGCGTTCACTCATGATAGCGGTACAGTCTCTTCCGTTAGTGAGTTATTCCGGTGCGTAAACCACTTCAACGTCGTAATCATCGTCGTCAAAGTCGTCGTCATCATCCGCGTTACGGGCCGCCCTGCGAGCCTGACGATCCGCCTCAATTTTCTGACGGGCCTCTTCGTCCATGCGACGCCTGCGCGCGGCTTCCTGCTCGGCGAAATCCGGATTGTCGGCTTCCTGCTCGGCCTGCTCCTCGATCCAGCGCATCACAGCCTGCACCAAAGGCTTGGTGCCCTCGCCGCTCAGCGCGGAAATGCGGAACACAGGCCCCTCCCAGCCAAGCTCATCAACAATGGCCTGACAATGGGCCTCACGATCTTCTTCGGCGACCATATCGACCTTGTTCAGCACCAGCCAACGAGGACGGCTGGCCAGCGTTTCACTGAACTTCTCAAGCTCGTGGGCAATCGCCCTGACCGCATCGGCCGGGGACGAGCCGTCATAAGGCGCGACATCCACCAGGTGCAGCAACAAACGGGTCCGGACCAAATGCTTGAGAAAGCGAATACCAAGACCCGCACCCTCGGCCGCACCTTCAATCAGACCAGGAATATCCGCGATAACAAAGCTTTGATGGGCCTGCACACTGACCACACCAAGATTCGGTACCAGGGTCGTGAAGGGATAATCCGCAACCTTCGGGCGCGCGGCGGAAACCGACCGGATGAACGTAGACTTACCGGCGTTGGGCAAACCCAGCAGACCGACATCGGCCAGAACCTTCAGTTCCAGACGCAGATTACGCGCCTCACCCTCAGACCCTTTGGAGGTCTGACGCGGAGCACGATTAACGGACGACTTGAAGCGGGTATTGCCAAGGCCGTGAAAACCACCCTGAGCCACTTTCAGGCGCTGGCCTTCTTTGGTGAGATCACCCAGCACTTCATGGGTATCCATGTCCACCACCGTCGTGCCAACCGGCACCGGCAGGACCAGATCTTCGCCTTTGGTGCCGGTGCAATTGCGGCCAGCTCCCGGCTCACCATTCTGGGCCTTGTATTTACGCTGGAAGCGGTAATCAATCAGGGTATTGAGTGCGCTGTCCGCCTCCAGATAGACGGAACCGCCATCCCCGCCGTCACCGCCGTCGGGACCACCCTTTGGCACGTACTTTTCCCGCCGGAAGCTCAGGCAACCATGCCCGCCTTTACCGGCTTCAACAATGATGGTGGCTTCGTCTACAAATTTCATACGCCAAATGCCTTTGCATAAACTAAAAAGCCCCGCAGCCTCAAGGAAGCTTTGCGGGGCTCCGGATTCACCTGAGAACTGACTAAATCAGCATATCAGGCAAACCCAAGGTTCAACAGAACCGGATCGCCGCTGCTTACGCAGCCGGAACGATGCTTACGAACTTGCGGTTCTGCGGGCCTTTGGTTTCGAACTTCACCTGACCTTCCGCTTTCGCGAACAGGGTGTGGTCCTTGCCAATGCCTACGTTGCTGCCAGCGTGGAAACGGGTGCCGCGCTGACGAACGATGATGCTGCCTGCAGATACAGACTCGCCACCGTAGCGCTTGACACCAAGTCGTTTCGACTCGGAATCGCGACCGTTACGGGTACTACCTGCTGCCTTTTTATGAGCCATTACCAGCCTCCTTCATTAAGGGGTTATTCGAGGGCTTAGCCCTGGATACCCGTGATCTTGACTTCAGTAAACCACTGACGGTGGCCCTGACGCTTCATGTGATGCTTACGACGACGGAACTTGATGATGTTCACTTTGTCGTGACGACCGTGGCTAACCACTTCTGCGGTCACCTTGGCACCTTCAACAACCGGAGCGCCAACTTTTACGTCGTCGCCATTGGCAACCAGAAGAACACGGTCAAACTCAACGGAACCGCCGGTTTCAACTTCCAGCTTTTCCAGCTTCAGAGTTTCGCCTTCTTTTACACGGTGCTGCTTACCACCGCTAACAATAACTGCGTACATTCATAGTCTCCGCGATTGACCCATCCCTGCTCTTATCCACCTGGTTCTAAGGGAAGCGCTCTGGCGACCCTATTGCAGGGAGCGCAGGTTGGGATGAGTTGGGCGCGTGATTGTACGAAAACCCGTCGACCAATACAAGCCGGATTCCGGCTCAAGTTGACACTGTAAGCAGCAATACCTAGCATTGCCGCGACCTGCCCGAAAACTCAACGAAAACACCAGCAAGGGACTTACCGGCCCGATGACAGCCCAGCGCATCTACGACACCGTAGCGGATGATTTCAGCCGCGTTAACGACCTTATCATCAAGCGGCTCGCTTCCGATGTCCCGCTGGTTGAGAAAATCGCCCAGTACATTATCGAAAGCGGCGGCAAACGCCTGCGACCTTTGCTGGTTCTCCTGGCCAGCCAGGCCGCCGGCTACCAGAAAGACGATCATCTGAAGCTGGCTGCCGTGATTGAATTCCTGCATACCGCCACCCTGCTGCACGACGATGTGGTAGACACCTCCGATATGCGCCGCGGCCGCAGCACAGCCAACGCAAAATGGGGCAACGCGCCCAGCGTGCTGGTCGGCGATTTCCTCTATGCCCGGGCCTTCGAAATGATGGTCGAGCTGCAGAGCCTGCCGATCATGAACGTGCTGTCGCACGCCACGGCCGTTATTGCCGAGGGCGAGGTCATGCAGCTGATGAATGTGAAGAACCCGGACTTGAGCGAAGACCAGTATATGGTCGTTATCCACAACAAAACCGCCATGCTGTTTGAAGCCGCGTCCCACACGGGCGCCCTGCTGGCCGGAGCCAGCAGGGAACAGGAAAATGCCCTGAAAGACTATGGCAAACACCTCGGGCTGGCATTCCAGCTGGTTGATGACGTTCTCGATTATCAGGGCGATGCCGAAACCATGGGCAAGAACGTGGGAGACGACCTGGCGGAAGGCAAAACCACCCTGCCGCTGATCTACGCCATGGCCAATGGTAGCGAAGCCGAAAGGCAACTGATCCGCCAGGCCATCCGGAAGGGAGGGCTGGATGACCTGCCGAAGGTACTGGATATCGTTAAGGCGTCCGGTGCCATCGAATACACCATGACAAAAGCAAAAGAGCAGGCGCAGATCGCGAGAGACCTGCTGGCCTGCCTGCCGGGCTCTGAGCACCGGCAGGCGCTGGAATTATTGACCGAAGTGGCGGTAGCCCGGGTCAGCTAGTAGACCAGGCCCATTCAGCCGAGATGTTCACGCCCGTGGGGTGCTTCGAATTCCAGCTCTGGCCCCACCGGCACAATCTGGGTTGGGTTTATGGTGCGCTGACTTACATAGTAGTGACGCTTGATCTGGCCCAGATCCACGGTTTCAGCCACGCCCGGCACCTGATATAGCTCCCGCACATAGCCGGACAGATTCGGATAGTCGCGGATCTGCTGGCGGTTGCACTTGAAGTGGCTGTAATACACCGCATCAAACCGGATCAACGTGGTGAACAGCCGCCAATCGGCCTCGGTTAGCCGGTTACCGGTGAGATAGCGCTTCTCCGCCAGCCTTTCTTCCAGCCAGTCCAGGGAGTCGAACAGGGCCTGATAGGCCTCCTCATACTTGTCCTGCGCAGTCGCGAACCCTGCTTTGTAAACACCGTTGTTCACCGTGTGGTAAACCCGCTCATTCACCGCCTCGATGTCACCACGCAGGCTTTCCGGGTAGAAATCCCGGTCGTTATTCACGCCCTCAAGGCCATCAAAGGCGGAATTGAACATCCGGATAATGTCTGCGGATTCATTACTGACAATGGTTTCGCGCTCTTTGTCCCACAACACCGGCACCGTGACCCGGCCAGAATAATGCGGGGCGGCACGGGTATAAATCTGGTGCATGAAGTCAAAATTATACAAGTCGTCTTGATGTTCTTTGCGACCGGGCCGGAACTCCCAGCCGTTTTGCACCATGTCCGGGTGCACGACAGACACCGAAATATGGTTCTCCAGACCTTTGAGCTTCCGGAAAATCAAGGTGCGGTGGGCCCAGGGGCAGGCCATGGAAACATACAAGTGATACCGGCCACTCACTGCAGGAAAACCACCCTCTCCGGCCGGCCCGGCAGAGCCATCAGCGGTTACCCAGTTTCGGAACCGCGCCGCTTCGCGCTCAAACTTGCCACCGGTTCTGCCTGTGTCATACCACTGATCGTGCCAACAGCCGTCAACCAACAAGCCCATAACTACCCTCCTGCAAGGTCAGCCACCATGGCATTTGCCCTGATGAAGTGTGATGGGGCCGACCCGGTTCTGAATTAATAGAGACAGGCTAACGGCTGTGCTGCTAGGCTGATAGCAAGCATTTCTGGCAAACACTTTCAGATTATTCGAACATGCATACAGCCATTACCATCGACGCACTCAAAGTACTGGACGCTATCGACCGCAAGGGCAGTTTTGCCGGTGCCGCCAGCGAACTGTTCCGGGTTCCCTCGGCCATCAGTTACACCGTTCAGAAGCTTGAGGAAGACCTCAGCGTCAGTGTCTTTGACCGAACCGGCCACAAAGCCGTGCTCACGCCCGCCGGTCGTTACCTGCTGGAGGAAGGCCGCTCGCTGCTTGAAGCCGCCGAGAACCTGGCTCACTCTACCCGCCAGGTAGCTCAGGGCTGGGAAACCAGGCTTAGAATAGGATTCAACTCGCTGCTGCCGGCACAATGCCTGTTTCCGGCGATTGACGCTTTTTACCAATTGGGCGTTCCAGTGGATGTACAGGTGGTGGAGGAGGTCTTTGCAGGCGCCTGGGACGCCCTGCAAAGCCGGCGCGTCGACATGGTGATCGGCGCAGACCAGCTCAGCAAGCCCGCCGGAAGCTTTACCACCAAGCCACTGGGCGAGATACCTTTCGTCTTTGCCGTGGCGGCCAACCACCCTTTGGCCCAGGCAGAAGAGCCCCTGAAAGAAAGCGACATCGCCCCATTTCCCGCTGCCGTTGCCGCCGACACCTCCCGCGCGCTGCCACCCGGCCATGCCGGCATCTTCCGGCGCCAACGAACCTTGACCGTCACCAACATCGACCAGAAAATTGCCATACAGGAAGCAGGCCTTGGCGTTGGCTGGCTGCCCTTGCCACGCATCCGGGAGGCACTGGCTTCAGGCCGGCTGGTGGCGAAAGAAGTGCACGAACCACGCCCCCCGATCGCCATTAACCTGGCCCGCCACAGTGAAGACAAAGGCAAGGCACTGATGTGGTTCTGGAATAGGCTGAGCGAAGACCAGAGCCTCAGCCAGTGGCTCAAGCCTGCCGATTCCTGAGGCAAAGGGGCCAACCGGCGAATTCACGACCTGAAGTATACTGACAAGCCTAGTACAACGAGAAACACAAGGAGTGCGTTCCATGCGTCAGCTGTCGGAACTGGATGCCTCGTTCCTGTATCTGGAATCGGACACCACCCCGATGCACATCGGCGGCATTTATCTGTTCGATGCCAGCGGCCTGTCCAACCCACTGGCATTCAGCACCTTCGTCGCCTATCTGCGCAGCCGGCTCCACGTGGTACCTCTGTTCCGCCAGAAGCTGAAAGAAATCCCTCTCCGGCTTGGCCGCCCCTATTGGGTGGACGACGCCGATTTCAGCATCGAGCGGCACCTGGCCTACGTAAACCTTGGCGAACACGGCAAGCAGGCCAGCCTGATATCCCTGGCCTCGAAGATTCTTGAAGAGCCGCTGAAACGGGACCGACCACTCTGGCACATCACCTTTGTCGATGGTTTCCGGATCGACGATCCGGAGGGTGAAAAAGAAGGGTTTGCACTGATCGTGAAGCTGCACCATGCCGCCATTGACGCGTTTAGCGGTGAGGAAATCATGGGCAAGCTACTGGAGTATACACCCAGCCCGAGAACCATCACGCCACCACGTCCCTGGCTGCCAAGGCAGGAACCTTCAGAAGAGCGGGTTTTCCTACAGGCCGGCGCCAACATGCTGAAAACGCCGATGCAGTTGGCCTCTCTGGCCTATAACGCCGCCGAAGCCACCACCCGTGGGCTGATCCAGAAGCAATTACACAAGCTGCCATTGCCACTGCCCTTGTTCACCGCGCCCCACAGCCCCTTCAACCGGCAGATTACCGCCAACCGGCGGATTGTCTCGACCAGCGTGGAATTGTCCCGGCTCAAAGCCATCAAAGGCTCCTTGGCCGACGTCACCCTGAACGATGTGGTCCTCGGCCTGTGCGCCGAAACCCTGGCCCGATACCTCGCCAACCAGAACATCGAAACGAAAACATCGCTGGTCGCCATGACGCCGATCTCGGTTCGCTCCAGCAGTCTTCGCAAGGCCACGGGCAACCAGATGTCGGCCATGTTGCTGGACCTGGCCACCGCAGAACCCAACCCGGCAGCCCGGATCCGGCGAATTCACCGTAACGCGGTAGAATCGGAACCCTACCGTGAAGCCATAGCCGCGGACCGGCTGACCGAACTGCTACCATCAACACTGCTGGCACTGTCAGCCCGGCTGTATTCCGAGCTTCAGGTGGCACAACGCTATCAGCCCCTGTTCAATGTGCCTATTACCAACGTACCGGGTCCGCAGGTGCCGCTGTACCTGCAAGGTGCCCGACTAGTGCGCCAGTACAACAGTGCCCCCCTGTTCGACAGCCTTGGGCTGGTGATTGTCGCGGTCAGCTACCAGGGGCAGCTCACCCTGAACTTTACTCTTTGCCCGGACGTGGTCGCCGACAGCGACCAGCTAGCGGAACTGGTACACGACAGCCTGGAAGCGATAGAGAAAGCTGCAGCGGAGCTGGGCCCCGATCAGGGCCATGAGCAGTTTCCGGAACCACAACACAACCTGACCGACGATGTCCTGGCCTATGTGGAAAAGCTATTGAAAGGTGGGCTGGGCAAATTCAGACGGTAACCGGGGTGTAAGCTGCAGAACTAATCAGATAATGAAAAAGCCGGGCCCGCAGGCCCGGCCCGGGATTATTCGAATGCCCAACGCAGAAAGGCTTTCTTCTCTTCATCCGAAGCATCTGCCCAAATGGCTTTGAGCTGTTCCAGTGCGGTGCCGTCCTGGGTGCGCCCGACACTTTCTGTGTCAGACACCGGTACCGGAGTGCGGTTGGCTGTCAACCGGGACTGTCCGTCCCATTCCTCAGATACCGCCACCACGGTACCGTTACCGGCAACAATCTTTGCCGAGAAGCTCTCCATCATGGCTTCGGCTTCCTGGCGGCTGCCCGGCTTGTCAAACTCGAAACGGTAGACCGCGTCCGGGCTCGCCTCGAACCGTGCCACCTGAGGACCGCTCTCAATGACATGAACTTTGGATTCGCCATTGCGCACCACACCGGCCTTGGCCCAGATGGTTTTATAGTTGAACACCACTTCGTTTTCACCCGGCAGCAAACCGTAATCCAGTGCCAGGTCGTCGATCAGGAAATTGGTCATGCTCCGGCCATTCACGCTGACCACCTGTATCGCACCGGGCGCCTGAAGCACTGCCGGCTCCGTTGCCGCGGGCAGTTGGCCTTCCCAGGTATCGACCCTGGCCACGGTAGACGCACAACCCGCCATGACCACACTCACCAGAACAGCCAGCAACTTGAAAAGCCTTGGAACGTGACACATACTCACTTCATCTCCTTATCCATAGGGATGGCCGTTGGCACGGCCTGCAATGTTGAGGGCAACGCTGCCAAGCATTCTGACCATCCCGGCTGATCAGAGCAAGGCACACAATCGAATTCGCTTTCGATGCTGAAAGGTCCGGAATGTGATGCCCGGCGTAAGAATGTAAAAAATTGTTGAATTCGCCAGCAATTGGATTAGTTTTAAACAAGTCGGCTTACACAACGCATAGCCCGAGAAGAAAAAAACAAGTGGGCTCAGGAGAAACCATGGACACTCAGCGCAGGACAGGAGAGCAAGGCCCCGTCCCGTTTCGCAGCAGTCGTTTTTTCTGCGTAGGGAGCAAATGGTACTTTACCACCCGAGAGGGCTTCGACAGCGGGCCGTTTGCTTCGAGAGAGCGGGCAGAAGTCGGCCTTAAACGCTTTCTGCATGTTGTTCGCATGCTGCCGGAAGAGCAGCAGGTGCACTAACCCACCCAACAATACCGAATGGGTGATGCCCCCGCTAGACGATATAGGGCATCACCCAGACGTCAATCGCCCAAAGGCAACCCAGCGCCATGGCCCCGGCGACGACATCGTCCACCATAATGCCGAGCCCGCCGGGTAAGCGCTCATCCAGCCAGCTGATGGGCCAGGGTTTCCACACGTCAAACAGCCGGAACAGCATGAACGCCATGAGCACCCCGTAAAGCTGATCCGGAAACAGGCCCAGGGCAATCCACATCCCCACAAATTCATCCCATACAATACCGCCGTGATCATGCACTTTCAGGTCTGTCGCGGTTTTGCCACACAACCAGATACCCACCAGAAACGCCGCCAGAACCACGAGCCAGTAGGCCAACGGAGGCATCCAGGAAAAGGCATACCAAACCGGAATAGCGGCGAGGCTACCCCAGGTTCCCGGCGCTCTGGGCGCTGCACCGCTGCCAAAACCGAAGGCCAACAGGTGGACCGGGTTTTTCAGAAAGCCAGGGGGCAAGATGACCTGGGCGGCGTCCGGTTCATGCATCAGCTCATCACTCATGCGGGTCTCCCAAAGTGCTCATATCCTTGAATGACGCCAGAGACCGGCCCGCTCAGCTGAAGGCCAGGCTCCGAAGTAATCTCTCCAATGACCGTCAGCTCACGGGCCACAGAATCATCAAGAGTGCCGAAGGTTTCTGGCGGGATGGTGATGCAAAGCTCATAGTCATCTCCTGCTCCCAACGCCAGATCCCGGGCGTTCTCGCCCTTTACTGCAACCAACTCCGCCATCATCGGTACACGTCCCGTGTCGATTCGCGCTCCGGCCCCCGAGGCATCAAGGATATGGCCGAGATCCGCCAGGAGCCCGTCAGAAATATCTATGGCAGAGGAGGCACAGCCCGCCAGCTGCTGACCCAGTGACAGACGAGGCTGCGGGAAATGATAACGTGACAACAAGGCGAGCTGGGCCGGTGAGGGCGCGGGGGCAGCAAGGTAATCAAGAGCGGCACCGGCCGCCCCGAGCGTGCCGCTGACACATATCAGGTCGCCGGGCTTCGCGCCGGATCGATACAGCGCACGCCCACTCTCAACAGTTCCGTGCACCTGAATGCTGATTGTCAGGGGGCCACGGGTAGTATCTCCGCCCGCCAGGGCGATACCAAAGGCTTTGCTGGCCCGGGCCAGCCCCTCTGAAAACGGCTTCAGCCAGCCCTGATTGGCGTCTGGCAAGGTTAAAGCCAGAGTGAAGCAGACCGGGCTTGCGCCCATCGCGGCCAAATCACTGACCGCAACCGCCAGAGCTCGCCATCCGAGATAATCGGGCGAATAATCGGAAGGAAAATGAACGCCCTCTACCAGGGTGTCCACAGAAAACACCAGATCCAGCCCCGGCGATACCCGCTGAATCGCACAGTCGTCGCCGGGACCGAGAAGGAGCTGATTCTGCCCGGAACCATCGGCCAGCGGCTGGAAATACCTCCGGATCAGCTCAAACTCACCCATGAATCAACGCGGGCGGGTCTCGGCCAGGCGAAGCCGGCGGCTGAGTTTGTCCAGAATGCTGTTCACAAACTTGTGCCCTTCGGTGCCACCAAAGCGCTTGGCCATTTCAATACCCTCGTTGATGACCACTTTGTAGGGCACATCGATGCGGTGTTTCAGCTCATAGGCGCCCAGGCGAACGATCGCCAGTTCAACCGGGTCGACCTCCTTGAGGGGACGATCCAGAAACGGCTCCAGCAGTTTGTCGAGCTCCGCCTGCTCGCGGTAGACACCACGCAGAAGATCCCGAAAATACATGATATCGACCTTGCTCATGTCGTTGTCGACCATGAACTCGGCTTCGATATCAGAAATCGGCGTTTTGCTGAAGTGCCGCTGATACAAACCCTGCATGGCCAGCGCCCGTGCCCGGCGACGATCGCCTGCCTTGGGCTGGCCGGTTTTCCCCGGCTGGGGAGAAGTGTCACCCGCTTCGCTCATTACTCACCCAACTTTTTGAACAGACTGACCATTTCCAGGGCAGTAATGGCGGCTTCCGCGCCCTTGTTGCCGGCCTTGGTGCCGGAGCGTTCGATGGCCTGCTCAATGGAATCTACGGTCAATACGCCGAAGGTAACCGGGACATCGGTTTCCAGGCTGACAGCGCCCAGGCCGCTGGAGGCCTCGCCCGCCACGTATTCAAAGTGCGGAGTACCACCACGAATTACCGCGCCAAGGGCGATAATGGCGTCGTAGTCCGAGGTTTCGGCAACACGCTTGACCGCCAGTGGCATTTCATAGGCACCCGGTACACGGATGATGGCAATGTCATCATTGGAAATGCCGTGACGACGCAAGGTATCCACTGCACCTTCCACCAGACTTTCCACCACAAAGCCGTTAAACCGGCCAACCACAAGCGCATAGCGGCCGCTGCACTGGGTAAAATCACCTTCAATTACTTTGATATCTGCCATCTCGGGCTCCTTCACGGGTCATCGCCTTATTGGCGATAACCGGGTTTATCATTCGGGGGCGTAAGGTACGTATTCCACCACTTCCAGGTCGAAACCGGAGATGGCGGAGAATTTAACCGGCGGACTGAGCAGGCGCATTTTACCTACGCCAAGATCCCGGAGAATCTGGGAACCGGTACCGACGGTGAAATACACGCCGGAACTGCCCTTGCCTGAGGATCCCTGCCCTTTGTCAAAGAACTCCTGAATCCGGTCTTCCAGGTTGTAGCTGTCTTCAGCACTGTTAAGCAGCACCACCACGCCTTTGCCTTCTTCCGCAACCTTCTCCAGTGCGTGATGCAGCGGCCAGCTCCGGGAGTCTTTGCGGCGTGCACCCAGCAGATCGCGCAGGGTATCGGTAATGTGCACACGCACAAACACCGGCTCTTCTGGCTGGATATCGCCCATTACCATAGCCAGATGGGTAGCACCCTGGATATTGTCCCGGTAGGTGTGCAGTTTGAACACGCCGTACTCGGTATCCAGTTCGTTCTGCTCCACACACTCCACCGTGCGTTCGTTCATGGTGCGGTAATGAATCAGGTCTGCGATGGTCCCGATCTTCAGATCATGCTCTTCTGCGAACTTCTCAAGATCCGGACGCCGGGCCATGGAGCCGTCATCATTCATGATTTCACAGATCACACCGGCCGGCTCACAGCCAGCCAGTGCCGCCAGATCGCACGACGCTTCGGTGTGACCGGCACGGCTGAGAACACCACCAGGATCGGACATCAGCGGGAAAATATGTCCCGGCTGAACCAGGTCAGAAGCCTTTGCATCCCGAGCAACCGCTGCCTGCACGGTACGAGCCCGGTCCGCTGCCGAAATCCCCGTGGTAACACCCTCACGGGCTTCGATAGACAGGGTAAATTTGGTTCCGAAGCCAGAAGCATTCTGCTGAACCATCAACGGCAGACCCAGCTGTTCGCAGCGATCACGGGTCATGGGCATACAGATGAGTCCGCGGCCAAAGCGGGCCATGAAGTTGATGGCCTCTGCCGTGCAGTGCTCCGCCGCCATCACCAGATCGCCCTCATTCTCGCGATCCTCATCATCCATCAGGATGACCATTTTGCCCTGGCGAATGTCTTCAATGATTTCTTCAATGCTGTTCAGTGCCATACGGTTCTGCACCCTTTCACCCCTCCCGACAGTCTAGCCGGTTCTCGGGGAATGGATTGAATGATTAGTGGCGAGCCAGGATCAGACGCTGATCCTCACCCACCTGACGACGATCCAGCACCTTCCATTGCACTTTGTCGGCCATGGTCTCCAGCGGCAAATGCGCTGTCGGCCTGCCGGTACTACCCAGGAAGACCGGGGCCTGGTAGAGCCAGAGCTCGTCCACAAGATTTTCACCGATGAACGTACCGGCCAGCGTAGGGCCGGCTTCAACCAGCAACTCGTTAATACCAAGCTCTCCCAGCGCGTCCAGCAACTCGGCGACATCAACACCGTTATCTTTCCAGGCAACCCCGGTCAGGCTGACGCCCAGCGCAGCCAGATCCTGGGCCGGGCCTGAGGCCAGCGCAGAACTGGCGCAGAATACCTGCACATTGCCACCCTGAAGAATCCTCGCGGTGGCCGGCGTACGGGCATCCCGGTCGGCGATCACCCGCAACGGCTGCCGGGACGGATCCGTGGCATCGCCGATATCGCCCATCTCGTCCCGCCGAACGGTCAACGAGGGGTCATCCGCCAGTACCGTACCTACCCCGGTGAGGATGGCGTCGCTGATCGCCCGCAAACGCTGCACATCCGCGCGCGCTTCCGGGCCCGTTATCCACTGGCTTTCACCACTGGCCATGGCGGTCCGGCCATCGAGACTGGCCGCCATCTTCAGCCGAACCCAGGGGCGACCGGTATTCATACGCTTCATGAAGCCAGGATTCAGACGCGCAGCCTCATCGGCCATCACGCCTTCGGTCACCCGTATGCCAGCCTCCCTGAGCATATCCAGCCCCCGACCGGACACAGACGGGTTGGGGTCTTTGGTGGCGGCAAACACATGGGCCACACCGGCATCAATCAGAGCTCGTGCACAGGGCGGCGTGCGCCCATAGTGGCTGCACGGCTCCAGGGTAACGTAGGCGGTGGCTCCCCGAGCCTCATGGCCAGCCTGGCTCAAAGCACGCACTTCTGCATGGGCTTCACCGGCGCGCTCGTGCCAGCCCTCGCCCACAATGAGATCGCCTTTGGCAATAACACAACCAACACGGGGATTGGGATGAGTGGAATAGCGACCGCGCCAGGCCAGTTGAACGGCCCGGGCCATCATTGCCCGATCACGGTCTGAAATCATGCCTTGCCTTTATCTGTACCGTTATCCACCAGTGCCCTGGCAACATCCACTGCGGTATCACCATTGCCCTGGGACAGGCGTTCGATCTCTTCCTTGAACTCATTGATGTCCTGGAAACTGCGGTAGACCGATGCGAAACGCACGTAGGCCACTTTGTCCAGTTGGCGCAGCTCGGTCATCACTTCCTCACCCAACTGCATCGACTTGACCTCGCGCTCACCAGTGGAGCGAAGACGGTACTTGATGCGGTTCAACGCTGCATCGATTTCCTCAATGCTGACCGGACGTTTTTCCAGAGCTTTCATGATGCCGGCTCGCAGCTTTTCTTCATCAAAAGGCTGCCGGGTACCATCCTGCTTCACGACCCGGGGCATCACCAGCTCAGCGGTTTCAAAGGTGGTAAAACGCTCACGGCAGGACAGACACTCCCTGCGGCGGCGAACCTGGTCACCCTCGGCCACCAGGCGCGAATCAATCACCTTGGTATCGGCTTCACCACAGAAAGGACAATGCATAAATCACCTGCTCCGGAAAGAAAGAACCCGGGCACTCACCGGAGCGCCCGGGCTGACCTGTCTATGCCTGTTAGCCGTAGACCGGGAACCGTGCGCAGACAGCTTCCACCTGCTCCCGTACACGGCTGTTAACCGCTTCGTCTTCAAGGTTATCGAGAATGTCACACATCCAGCCGGCCAGATCCCGACACTCGGCTTCCTTGAAGCCGCGTGTGGTCACCGCCGGAGTACCGATGCGCAGACCAGAGGTCACGAACGGTGAACGAGGATCGTTCGGCACGGCGTTCTTGTTCACGGTAATGTGCGCTTTGCCCAGTGCGGCATCCGCATCTTTACCGGTAATGTCCTGTTTGATCAGGCTCACCAGGAACAGGTGGTTCTTGGTACCACCGGAAACCACGTCAAAGCCGCGCTCGATGAACACCTCAGCCATCGCCGCAGCGTTCTTCACAACCTGCTGCTGGTAGGCCTTGAACTCGTCGCTCATGGCTTCCTTGAAGCACACGGCCTTGGCCGCAATCACGTGCATCAGAGGGCCGCCCTGACCGCCCGGAAACACAGCAGAGTTCAGCTTCTTCTGCAGGTCTTCGTCGTCACAGGCCAGAATCAGGCCACCACGGGGGCCGCGCAGGGTTTTGTGCGTGGTGGTCGCAACCACGTGGGCGTGAGGTACCGGGTCCGGGTATACGCCGGCGGCGACCAGACCGGCCACGTGGGCCATGTCAACAAACAGATACGCGCCCACCTTGTCGGCGATGGCACGGAAACGGGCAAAGTCCAGCTCCTGCGAGTAAGCAGAGAAGCCGGCGATGATCATTTTCGGCTTATGCTCGACAGCCAGGGCTTCCACTTCGTCGTAATCGATCAGACCGGTCTCCGGGTTCAGGCCATACTGAACTGCGTGGTAGATCTTGCCGGAGAAGTTCACGCTGGCACCGTGGGTCAGGTGGCCACCGTGAGCAAGACTCATACCCAGAACGGTATCACCGGGCTTGAGCAGCGCCATGAATACCGCAGAGTTGGCCTGGGAACCGGAATGCGGCTGCACGTTGGCGTAGGCCGCACCAAACAACTCCTTGGCGCGGGCAATGGCCAGATCCTCAGCGATGTCCACAAACTCGCAGCCACCGTAGTAACGCTTGCCGGGGTAACCTTCAGCGTACTTGTTGGTCAGCACACTGCCCTGGGCTTCCATCACCCGCGGGCTGGTGTAGTTTTCAGACGCGATCAGTTCGATGTGTGCTTCCTGGCGTTTCTCTTCCGCCTGCATAGCGTTCCAAAGTTCGTCATCGAAACCGGCGATTTTCATATCACGAGTAAACATGGATGTGCTGCCCCTGTCTGTATGGCTGGCCCGGCGATGCCTCTTTGCAAGCCGGAACCCCTGAAAAATTGGGCCGCTATTCTATCTTGAAAGCGGGTTAAAAATCATCCTTTATGCCGTCCGCAGATACCGGCACACCGGAGGCTGTCAATTGCTATCGCGGAACGCTTTAGATACCTTACCCGGTTATTGTTCTCAGGTACCGACGTCCGTGGTATCGGCCTTCGGGGTGAGCGATCCGGGATACGCTGTAAATACGTCCCTGTACGCTCGACAAAATCATCCCTGATTTTGACGATCCCGGATCGCTCACCCCGAAGTCCTCGATCAGTCGCCTGACGTGCTTTCATTTTTCAAGCTACTGTTTGATAAAAGGAATATGCCAAAATGGCTCAATACGTATACACCATGAACCGCGTGGGCAAGGTGGTACCGCCCAAGCGGGAAATTCTGAAAGACATCTCTCTGAGCTTCTTCCCGGGCGCCAAAATCGGCGTACTTGGTCTGAACGGCGCCGGTAAATCCACCCTGCTGCGTATTATGGCGGGTGTGGACCAGGATTACATCGGTGAGGCCCGGCCACAGCCCGGCATCAATGTGGGCTACCTGCCGCAGGAGCCGGAATTGGACGAGGAGAAGACCGTAAAGGAAATCGTTGACGAGTCCGTCTCGCACGTACACAACGCTCTGGCGGAGCTGGACAAGGTTTACGCCGCCTACGCCGAGCCGGATGCGGACTTTGACGAACTGGCCAAGAAACAAGGCGAACTGGAAGCCATTATCCAGGCTACCGATGGCCACGACATAGAGCGCAAGATGGAAGTGGCGGCAGACGCCCTGCGACTGCCGGCCTGGGACCAGAAGGTAAAAGTGCTGTCAGGTGGTGAGCGCCGCCGTGTGGCCCTTTGCCGCCTGCTGCTGTCCGGCCCTGACATGCTCCTGCTGGACGAGCCTACCAACCACCTGGATGCCGAATCCGTGGCCTGGCTGGAGCGCTTCCTGCACGATTACGACGGCACCGTTGTCGCCATCACTCACGACCGTTACTTCCTGGACAACGTCGCCGGCTGGATCCTGGAACTGGACCGTGGCCACGGCATTCCGTTCGAGGGCAACTACAGTCAGTGGCTGGAGAACAAAGAGAAGCGCCTGGAGATGGAGGCCAAGCAGGAGGCCGCTCACCAGAAAGCCATCAAGCACGAGCTGGAATGGGTACGCACCAACGCCAAGGGCCGCCAGTCCAAGAGCAAGGCACGACTGGCCCGCTTCGAGGAGATGAGCTCCCAGGAATTCCAGAAGCGCAACGAAACCAACGAACTGTATATCCCGCCCGGACCTCGCCTTGGCGACAAGGTAATCGAGGTGGACGGCATCAGCAAGGCCTTCGGCGACCGCCTGCTGTACGAGAATGTCTCGTTCCACGTTCCACCGGGTGCGATTGTTGGCATCATCGGTGGTAACGGCGCGGGGAAATCCACGCTGTTCAAGATGATCGCAGGCATGGACAAGCCGGACTCTGGCACCATCACCGTTGGTGAAACCGTGGAACTGGCCTACGTGGATCAGATGCGCGATCTCGACGGCAGCAAGACTGTGTGGGAAGAGCTTTCCGACGGCCAGGACATCATCAAGGTCGGTAACTACGAGACCCCGTCCCGGGCCTACGTGGGCCGCTTCAACTTCAAGGGCACTGACCAGCAGAAACGGGTGGGCGACCTGTCCGGCGGTGAGCGCAACCGCCTGCACCTCGCCAAGCTGCTGAAACAGGGTGGCAACGTGCTGCTGCTGGACGAACCCACCAACGACCTTGACGTGGAAACCCTGCGCGCTCTGGAAGAAGCCCTGCTGAACTTCCCGGGCTCCGCCCTGGTGATCTCGCACGACCGCTGGTTCCTGGACCGGGTAGCGACCCACATCCTGGCGTTCGAAGACGATGGCGAAGTAGTCTACTTCGAAGGCAACTTCACCGATTACGACGCCGACTTCAAGAAGCGCAAAGGCGACTCCGCCATGCAGCCCAAGCGTATGAAGTACAAGAAACTGGCGTAACCGATGACCGGGCCGGCCTTCGCGTCGGCCCGCTTGCCCTCCCCGATCTGCCCGACACGGAACCATACCCATGGCCAAAGCCAAAACCGCCTTTGTATGCACCGAGTGTGGTGCCGACTATTCCAAGTGGCAGGGCCAATGTACCGCCTGCCAGGCCTGGAACACCATCAGCGAAGTACGCGGCGTCTCAGGCCCCGGCAAAGGTGCTCGCAGCGCCCGCTTTGAGGGTTATGCCGGCAGCTTGTCGGAGGTAAAAAGCCTGGACGAAGTCAGTCTGGCAGAGCAGGCACGCATCAGCACCGGCATGCAGGAATTCGACCGTGTCCTGGGTGGCGGCCTGGTGGAAGGCTCGGCGGTACTCATGGGCGGTCACCCCGGCGCGGGCAAAAGTACCCTGCTACTGCAGGCGGTTTGCCAACTGGCCGAGAAGCACTCAGCGCTGTACGTCACCGGTGAGGAATCCCTGCAACAGGTGGCCATGCGCGCCAAGCGGCTGGGCCTGCCCACCAAAGACCTGAAAATGCTCTCGGAAACCTCCGTTGAGCGGCTTATGCAGGTGGCGGAAGCGGAGAAGCCCCGCATTCTGGTAATCGACAGTATCCAGGTGATGCATGTGGCGGATATTGAATCCGCCCCTGGCTCGGTATCCCAGGTTCGGGAAAGCGCAGCCTTCCTGACCCGCTTCGCCAAACAAACCGGCACCATTCTCTTGCTGGTGGGCCATGTCACCAAAGACGGCAGCCTGGCCGGCCCGAAAGTGCTGGAACACATGATTGACTGCTCGATCCTGCTGGAAGGCTCCAGCGACAGCCGCTACCGCACCCTGCGCGGCATCAAGAACCGCTTCGGCGCGGTTAATGAGCTGGGCGTGTTTGCCATGCTGGAGCAAGGCCTGAAGGAAGTGAAAAATCCGAGCGCTATTTTCCTGAATCGGGGCGAGGAAGCGGCGCCGGGGAGCGTGGTGATGGTGGTCTGGGAAGGCACTCGGCCGATGCTGGTGGAGATTCAGGCCCTCGTGGACATGGCCCAGGGGAGCTACCCTAGACGGGTAGCGGTAGGGACTGACCAGAACCGCTTAGCGATGCTTCTGGCCGTGCTGCACCGCCATGGCGGCATGCATGTGGCCGATCAGGATGTGTTTGTAAATGTGGTGGCCGGTGTGAAGGTCAACGAAACCAGTGCGGATCTTGCTTTGCTGTCAGCTGTGGTTTCGTCATTCCGGAATCGGGCGCTGCCGCAGGATCTGGTGATTTTTGGCGAAGTTGGCTTGTCTGGGGAGATCCGGCCGGTACCGAGTGGCCAGGAGCGTATCTACGAGGCGGCCAAGCACGGTTTTACCCGGGCTTTGGTGCCCAAGGCCAACGTTCCGCGTAAGCCTGTCGATGGCATGAAGGTGATTCCGGTGACCAAGCTTTCGGATGCCCTTTCGGCTCTTGAGGAACTTTGAGCCAGGCCCCCTAGCCTGCAAAATCCGGTGCAAGGCGCGCGGCAGAGGGACACCTCAAAAAACCGCTACGAGCACATCCATGTGCGCTTCTCTCCGGCCATCCATGGCCTCCGACATTTTTTGAGGTGTCCCTCTGCCACGCACCGGCAACTTTCGGAGTAATCCCCAACGACGACCTCAGTCAATCAGATGCGCAAACTCTCTCTCCAAAAGCGCCTGATCCCCGAGATTCAGCTCCACCAACCGCTTCAAATGCGATGCACTGTCCAGATCAATGTACTGGCAGCGAAATCCCAGCCGATGATCCTCCACATGCTTCAACTCCACCGCCATCACAATCGCAGCTTCATGCTCATTCAGGTGAATCACCACCTCACAGGGCTTATTCAACGGAACCTTCCAGCCTTCTGGCCGCTGAACGAGAACGCCCTTCAGGGAAATATCCAACACCTCCGTTGACCACACCTGATCCTGACAATGCAGCTCACAGGGGGCATCAAAGTTGATTCGGTGAAACCGGCGTTTTTCGGATGTTCTGTTAGACAAGGGAAAACTCCAGACAGACGTTCGTGCTTTCTCTGACTATAGACCGGACATAAAAAGGAGTACAGCTCAGTTAAACAACACCAAAAGGGAGTAAAACTCACCCGATGAGAGATCATGATGCAGTTTCACGAGGATATTTCCAGAAACGTCCGAAGAGGGGCGGTAGAGCGGCCTCCGAAAAATGTCGGAGGCCATGGATGGCCGGAGAGAAGCGCACATGGAAGTGCTCGTAGCGGTTTTTCGGAGGCCGCTCTACCGGCCCTCAAACACCAATCTTGCAGGCTAGGAGAAGCGGTACCCCCCCAAGTTTGGCTTTACTGGTGATACTGCCCACTAAGCTCAACAACCGCCTCAATAAACGCCCCGGCATGCTCCGGATCCACATCCGGCGTAATCCCATGCCCAAGGTTGAACACATGCCCCGAGCCAGAACCATAGCGCTTCAGGATATCCGCCACCTCCTGGCGAATGCGCGCCTTCGGCGCATACAGCATGGCCGGGTCCATGTTGCCCTGCAGGGCCACCTTGTCGCCCACGCGGGCACGGGCGTTGCCGATGTCCGTCGTCCAGTCCAGCCCCACAGCATCGGCGCCACAATCAGCGATAGACTCCAGCCACTGACCACCGTTCTTGGTGAAAACAATCACCGGCACACGGCGACCTTCGCTCTCGCGAATCAGACCATCAACAATCTTCTTCATGTAGCGCAGGGAAAACTCTTCATAGGCCCAACTGCTCAACACACCACCCCAGGTATCAAAAATCTGCACAGCCTGGGCGCCGGCCTTGATCTGGCCATTGAGGTAGTCAATGACCGAATCCGCCAGATGGTCCAACAGACGATGCATCACCTCCGGCTGACCGTACATCAACTTCTTGGCTTCCGAGAAGGTCTTGGAAGATCCACCTTCAATCATGTAGGTGGCCAGAGTCCAGGGACTGCCAGAGAAACCGATCAGCGGCACGCGGCCATTCAGCTCCCGGCGAATGGTAGACACCGCATTCATCACGTAGTCCAGGTCAGACTCGGCATTCATCCTGGGCAGGGCATCCACATCTGCTTCCGAACGAATGACCTTACGGAATTTCGGGCCTTCGCCAGTTTCGAAATAGAGCCCCAGCCCTAGAGCATCGGGAATGGTCAGAATGTCAGAAAACAGGATGGCGGCATCCAGGGGGTAACGCTCCAGCGGCTGCAGGGTAACCTCACAGGCCAGCGGGGTGTTTTTGCACAAACTGAGGAAGTCGCCGGCCTTGGCCCGGGTTGCGCGGTATTCCGGCAGGTAACGGCCTGCCTGGCGCATCATCCACACCGGGGTGCGGTCTACAGGCTGGCGCATCAGGGCGCGCAGGAAGCGATCGTTCTTCAGCTCGGTCATAGAGTTTCCCGTTCTCGTCGGTAAAAATGGTCAGAGACAATGGGGAGCAATGATACCCCGTTTACACGAATAAAAAAGGGCGGCTTACCCTTAGCAAGCCGCCCTTTCTGACTCTGGTCAATCCAGCGTTAAACGTCCAGGTAGTCCAGGATGCCTTCGGCCGCCTGACGTCCTTCCCAGATTGCGGTAACCACCAGATCCGAGCCACGCACCATGTCGCCACCAGCGAAAATCTTGGCATTGCTGGTCTGGAACGGAAACTCGGCTTCTTCTGCCGCAGTCACCCGACCGGAGTCGTCCGTGTTCACGCCCAGCTCTTCAAACCAGGGTGCTGGGCTCGGGCGGAAGCCGAACGCTACCAGCACGGCATCAGCCGGAATCACTTCCTCACTGCCCGGAACCACTTCCGGACGACGACGGCCGTTTTCGTCCGGCTCGCCCAGCTCCGTGGTGACTACCTTTACACCCTCAACACGGTCTTCACCGATGATGGCGATGGGCTGACGGTTGAACAGGAACTTGACGCCCTCCTCTTTCGCGTTGGCCACTTCCCGACGGGAGCCAGGCATGTTGGCCTCATCGCGGCGATAGGCACAGGTCACGCTCTCGGCCTGCTGGCGAATGGAAGTCCGGTTACAGTCCATAGCGGTGTCACCACCACCCAGCACCACAACACGCTTGCCTTTCATATCGATGAAGTCAGATTCCTTTTTCTCGAAACCCAGGCGACGGTTAACATTCGAAATCAGGAACGGCAGGGCGTCATAGACACCCGGCAGCTCCTCACCGGGAAACCCACCTTTCATGTAGGTGTAGGTACCCATGCCCATAAAGACGGCATCGAACTCTTCCAGGATCTTGTTCAACTGAACGTCTTTACCCACCTCGGTACTCAGACGGAACTCCACGCCCATTTCCTCGAACACCTTGCGGCGGCGGGACATGACGGATTTTTCCAGCTTGAACTCAGGAATACCGAAGGTCAGCAGGCCACCGATCTCCGGGTAACGATCAAACACCACAGGCTTGACGCCGTTGCGCACCAGAACATCAGCACAACCAAGCCCTGCGGGACCAGCGCCAATCACAGCCACCTTCTTGTCAGTCCAGGTGACATTGGACATGTCCGGTTTCCAGCCCAGCGCAAATGCGGTGTCGGTAATGTACTTCTCAACAGAACCGATGGTAACCGCGCCGTAGCCATCATTCAGGGTGCAGGCACCTTCACACAGGCGATCCTGCGGGCACACACGACCACAGACTTCCGGCAGGGAGTTAGTCTGGTGACACAGCTCCACCGCCTTCATGATGTTGCCCTCCGACACCAGCTTCAGCCAGTTCGGAATATAGTTGTGTACCGGGCACTTCCATTCACAGTACGGGTTACCACACGCCAGGCAGCGATGGGACTGGGAGGCCGCATGGGTTTCGCTGAACGGGTGATAGATTTCCCCGAATTCCTTTTTGCGCTTCTTGGCAGGCACCTTCTTCGGGTCTACCCGCCCAACTTCCACAAACTGAAAGTCATTGTTGAGACGTTCTTTCATGTTGCCACTCTCATCAGCTCGATTTCGACGGGGGCCGCACCGGAGTGCAACCCATCAACCTTGTTGGACCTGCCCGTTATTCCGGACGGGCGCGGGTGCTTGCCAGCAGGCTGCGAAGGTTCGCGGCCTTGGGCTTGACCAGCCAGAAACGGCCGATGTAATCGTCGAAATCTTCAAGTAGGTGCTCTGCCCAGGCACTTCCGGTTTCAGAGATGTGCTCCCGGATCACGCCACGCAGGTGATTCCGGTAGGCTTCCATGTCTTCACGGGAAATACGCTGGATCTCAACCAGTTCATGGTTGTATTTGTCCACAAAGGTGTTGTCCAGGTCCAGCACATAGGCGAACCCGCCGGTCATGCCGGCACCAAAGTTGTAGCCGGTGGACCCCAGCACGGTGACCAGACCACCCGTCATGTATTCGCAGCAGTGATCGCCAGCACCTTCAACCACGGCATGGGCGCCGGAGTTACGAACCGCAAAGCGCTCACCGGCGGTGCCGGCCGCAAACAGCTTGCCACCAGTTGCGCCATACAGACAGGTGTTCCCGACAATGGAGGTTTCCTGGGTCTTGAAATCGCTACCACGGGGCGGCTTGACGACCAGCTTACCGCCGGTCATGCCTTTACCCACGTAGTCGTTAGCATCACCCTCCAGAATCAGGTTCAGACCACCAACGTTCCAGACACCGAAACTCTGGCCAGCGGTGCCGGTCAGGTCCAGGGTGATGGGCGCATCGGTCATGCCCTGGTTGCCGTAACGGGCGGCAATCTCGCCAGACAGGCGTGCACCAATAGAACGGTCACAGTTGGTCACCCGGTAACTCCAGGCACCGCCGGACTTCTCAGCGATGGCAGCAGCGGTGTCCTGCACCATCTGCTCTGCCAGCTTACCTTCATCGAACGGCTTGTTGCGCTCAATCTGACAGGTGTGCGGCTTGTCAGCCGGAATGTGGTCATTCTGCAGCAGACGGGTCAGATCCAGCTTCTTCTGGCGCTCGGTATTACCCGGCAGACGCTCCAGCAGGTCAACACGGCCGACCAACTCTTCCAGAGAACGCACACCCAGCTTCGCCAGCCATTCACGGGTTTCCTCCGCCACAAAGCGGAAGAAGTTCATGGCCATTTCCACGGTGCCCTTGAAGTGCTCTTCGCGCAGATAGTCGTTCTGTGTCGCGACACCGGTCGCACAGTTATTCAGGTGGCAGATCCGCAGGTATTTACAACCCAACGCCACCATCGGGGTGGTACCGAAGCCAAAGCTCTCCGCGCCCAGAATCGCGGCTTTCACCACGTCCAGGCCAGTCTTGATGCCGCCGTCGGTCTGCAGGCGAATCTTGCCTCGCAGATCATTGGCGCGCAGCGCCTGCTGGGTTTCCGTCAGGCCCAGTTCCCAGGGGGAGCCAGCGTAGCGGATTGAGGTCAGCGGACTGGCTGCGGTACCGCCGTCATAGCCGGAAACCGTAATCAGGTCGGCATAAGCCTTGGCAACGCCCGCGGCAATCGTGCCCACCCCGGGCTCTGATACCAGCTTGACGGACACCAGCGCCTCCGGGTTCACCTGCTTCAGGTCGAAGATCAGCTGCGCCAGGTCTTCAATGGAGTAGATGTCGTGGTGCGGCGGTGGCGAAATCAGGGTGACACCCGGCACCGAGTAACGCAGGCGCGCGATCAGGTCATTTACCTTACCACCCGGCAACTGGCCGCCTTCACCCGGCTTGGCACCCTGAGCCACCTTGATCTGCATAACATCGGCGCTACGCAGGTACTCAGCGGTCACACCGAAACGACCGGAAGCCACCTGCTTGATCTTGGAACGCTTGTTAGTGCCGTGACGGGCCGGGTCTTCGCCGCCCTCACCGGAGTTGGAACGACCACCCAGCGTGTTCATGGCCACGGCCAGAGCCTCGTGCGCCTCCGGCGACAGGGCACCGAGAGACATCGCCGCAGAGTCAAAACGCGGGAAAATATTCTCCACGGGCTCAACGTCGCTCAGGTCAATTGACTGGATGCCCTCACGGAACACCAGCAGGTCGCGCAGGGTGGCAACCGGACGCTCATTGACCAGACCGGCGTATTCCTTGTAGGTGCCATAGTCGCCACTTATCACGGCATCCTGCAGTTTGCCCACCACATCCGGGTTGAAGGCGTGATATTCCTGGCCATGCACGTACTTGAGCAGGCCGCCCTGGGAAATAGGCTTACGGGGCTTCCAGGCAACCGCGGCCAACTGCTCCTGATCCTGCTGGAAATCGAAGAAGTCGGCGCCCTGAATCCGGCTCGGCACGCCTTTGAAACACAGGTCTACCACATTGTCGGCAAGACCAATGGCTTCAAACAGTTGGGCACCGCGATAGGAGGTAATGGTGGAGATACCCATCTTCGACAGGATCTTCAGCAAGCCCTTGTTGATGCCCTTACGGTAATTGTTCTTGGCTTCGATCGGATCCATCAGCATTTCGCCGGTGCGAATCAGGTCATTCAGGATCTGGTACGCCAGGTACGGGTAGACCGCCGTAGCACCAAATCCGAACAGTACCGCAAAGTGATGCGGATCCCGAGCCCAGCCGGTCTCAACAATGATGTTGGAATCGCAGCGCAGACCTCTCGCCACCAGGTGATGGTGCACTGCGCCGGTGGCCATCAGGGCATTGATCGGAAGATCGCCTTGAGCCAGGTCCTTATCGCTTAGAATCAGCAACACCTTGCCATCACGCACAACTTTTTCGGCTTCGTCGCATACCCGACGAACCGCCTGCTCCAAGCCCTCTTCAGGACGATAGCTCAGGGCGATTTTTGCCACCTCAAATCCCGGGCGATCGTTATTGCTGATCTTCAGGAACTTGGCCGGCGACAGCACCGGCGTGGTCAGGATAATCCGGTTAGCGTGCTCCGGAGACTCCTCGAAAACGTTCTGCTCTGCGCCCAGACAAGTCTCCAGAGACATGACGATGGTCTCACGGAGCGGATCAATGGGCGGGTTGGTGACCTGCGCGAATTTTTGCCGGAAGTAATCCGCCACATGGCGCACCTTGCTGGACAGAACTGCCATCGGGGTATCGTCCCCCATGGAACCGACCGCCTCCTGGGCACTCTCAGCCAGTGGGCGCAGCACCTGGTCCCGCTCTTCAAACGAGATATTGAACATCTTCTGATGAACCAGAAGTTCTTCGGATTCCATCAGCTTGAATTCCGGGGTCGCCTGATTCAGCGTGGTCTCGACTCGCAGTGCATTGTCCTTGAGCCAGCGCTTGTAGGGCTGGGCTTTTTTGAGCCGCTGGTCGATATCCCCGGTATGCAGGACCTCGCCGGATTCGGTATCGATGGCCAGCATCTGACCCGGACCAACCCGCCCCTTGGCCACCACATCATCCGGTGAGTAGCTGTACGTTCCCACTTCCGAGGCCAGGGTGATGAAATCGTCCTTGGTGATAACCCAGCGTGCGGGACGCAGACCATTGCGATCCAGCATACACAGCGCATAACGGCCATCTGACATTACCAGGCCCGCAGGGCCATCCCAAGGCTCCATATGCATGGAGTTGTACTCGTAAAAGGCCCGCAGCTCAGAATCCATGGTATCAACATTCTGCCAGGCAGGCGGAATCATCATGCGCACCGCCCGGAACAGGTCTACACCACCTGCCAGGAGCACTTCCAGCATGTTGTCCATGCTGGAGGAGTCGGAGCCAGTCAGGTTAACCAGCGGCTGCAGGGTCTGCAGATCCGGCAAATCCGGTGAGCTGAACTTGGCTGCGCGGGCAATTGCCCAGTTACGGTTACCGTCGATGGTGTTTATCTCACCATTATGGGCCAGGAACCGGAACGGCTGCGCCAGTGGCCAACGCGGCATGGTGTTGGTCGAGAAGCGCTGGTGGAAAACACAGATGGCCGTTTGCAGATCCGGATCACCAAGATCCTTGTAGAAGTTGGCCAGATCCGCGGGCATCATCAGGCCTTTGTAGGCCAACGTCTTATGGGAAAGACTGCAGATATAGAATTCCGGGTCTTCCGCCATATCTCGTTCAGCATGGCGGCGCCCGACGAACAGACTGATCGCAAATTCTTTTTCTTCCTTGCCGCCGGGCTCTACAAATACCTGTTCGATGCGCGGAAGACAATCCAGAGCCATGGGGCCAAGGCAACTGTCATCGACGGGCACTTCCCGCCAACCCATAATTTCAAGGCCTTGCTCCGTCAGCCTTTTTTCAATAGCTGATCGGCCAGCAGAAGCTTTTGCGTCGTCCTTAGCCAAAAAAACCTGGCCAACCGCAAACAAGTCGCCAGGTTTTTTGCCGAAGGCTGCCTGGGCAGCTTTATAGAGGAAGGCCTTGGGGCTCTGAATAAGCAGACCACAACCATCACCGGTCTTGCCATCGGCAGCAATGCCGCCCCGGTGGGTCATGCAGGTCAGAGATTCAATAGCTGTCTGCAACAGCTTATGGCTCGCTTCGCCCTTCATGTGGGCAATCAGGCCAAAACCGCAGTTGTCCCTGAACTCATCAGGATGATACAAGCCTGTTGTCATAAGCGTTCTCTCGCGTGTAAATGCTTCCCGCCAGCGACGCTACCGCACCAAAATGGTGCAAGAAATGCGCTGACACCGAAAAAAAGGGGGAAGGGATTTTACACACGTGAAACTACGTATACAATTTTTTTCGCTGTTCGGGCCACCGCCACCCCGAAAAACGCACCACTATGGTGCATGCCTACAGACTCCTGAATGCCCGCGCCCAGGCATTGTTCACCCCCAGCTCCGGGGGAAGATTACGCGCCGCAGCCTGCGCTTCAGCCTGACTGGCGAAGCGGCCATACAACAACATGAACCACTGGCGCCCTTGCCTTTCACCGACAGTATACTCGAGGGCGGACTCGTCAGATGCCCGGCCAAGCACCTCCAGTACGGTCGACTCGTAATTACCGGCAACCAGTTGCAGTGTCCACCCTTCCCGCGCTCGCAGCTCACCTATTGGCACGTATGAGTCAGGCATTTCCGGAGTGAATTGGGGCAAATCTGGCTCTGGCTCTGGCTCT